>CBDTZE010000001.1:0-53469 GCA_965364815.1 uncultured Nitriliruptoria bacterium
AGGACGTCCGTGACGGGCTGCTGGCTTCGCTGGGTGGCGGTCAGTTCCAGCCGGTTCGCATCGGCGAGGACAGCGTCCTGGCCGTCGAGACGACCGAGCAGCGCCTGCTGCTCTGGTTCGCTCCGGGGGGAGACTGGTACCAACTGCTGGTGGCACGGCGATCGTTCGACCGTGCTGACGAGGTCTTTGCGGCCGTACTGGCCACCCAACGGGGGCAGCGCGTGACGGGGCTGGCGGACCTCGGCCGCACCGAGAAGTTCGACGCACGGCGGGGGATGCCATGAGGGGGACCGCCATCGCGTTGTGCCTCGCGGCGAGCCTCGCGGCCTCCTGCAGCGGCCCCCGGGAGTCCCTGGACGTCGGCGTGCGTGAGGTCGCCAGCGACATCGTGCTGGGCACCCAGGGCCGCAAGCAGCCAGCCGCCCCGACGGCCGTGCCGATCCCACCGACGCCCGTCGCCCTGAACGTGCCCAACGCCATCGCCGTCCTCGCCCCGCCGCGGTTCCCGACGCCGTCGCCGACGCCTTCCCTCGCGCCACTCCCGTCGCGCACCGAAACCTGCGCGGTCGCCGACCCGCTGTCCGTGCCGCGCCACCCCGCGACCGACACCGAGGGCCAGGCCCCGGTCGAGGAAGGTTTCGAGGTCGGCAACGACGGGACGTTCTCCGTCTCTGGCCCGAACGCCAACGAAGGCACGTTCGAGGCCCGTTCCAGTCGGTTCGTCCGCGACGTCGAGGTCGACGGCCGGGGGGACGTCCGGTACGACGTGATGACCAACCTGGCTGGCACCGGCACGATCACCTCGTATCTGCTGCGCAACGAGCGACCGATCGACGACGGCCTCGGGGTCGGCGACCAGGCGAACCTCGACCAGGGCCGCGGGTTCTTCCTGAGCTCGGTCGTCACGAGGTTGCCCGACGACCGGATCACGTCCTTCCGCCCCGCCACGCCGTTGCGGCTGCTGCGCTTCCCGGCCTTCGCGGGCGACACCTTCGATGAGTTCGCCACGGACCCCGTCAGCGGCACGTCGATGCAGTACACCGTCACCGTTGGCAAGAAGATCCGCGTCGATGCCTGCGGTGAGTTCATCGAGGCCATCCGGGTGCAGCTCACCGACGGGCGGGTCATCGGACCGGAGGTCGACGTCCGCTTCGTCGCGACCTACGACATCGCCACCCAGTACGGGGGCCTGATCGTCCGTGACGAGGTCACGGCATCCGGGCGCGAGGGACTCGACACCGTGACGCGCACGAACGTCGCGACCTTCCGCTCCGTCCCCACGCACGTGACCGAGGGCGCAGGATGACGTGGGTCTCTCGCGTCGCGCTGACCCTCGCCTTCGCGGTGGGCGCGACCGCCTGCGGCCAGGGGCCGCTGACGGCCCCGCCCCCTCCGACCGGCGTCAGCATCCGCGGCACCGTGTCGGTGGCGATGCCTCGACCGGCGTCCCTCGATCCTTCGAACGTCCTTGACGCCAGCGGCGAGATGATCGTGCGGACCATGTGCGACCCGCTGATCGACGTCGACCGCGTCACCGGGGCGCTGGTGCCGGCACTGGTGCAGTCATGGATCGTGACGGATGGCGGCACGCGGATCGTCCTGCGGCTTCGTGACGGGCTGACCTTCCCGGACGGCACGCCGGCGACGTCACAGGACGTCGTGTTCTCGCTGTCGAGGGCCGCTTCCGCCGACTTCGCCGGGGAGAACGCCAACCTCTTCGCCGGCATCGTCGGTCACGACGTCCTGCGCGGCCGCGAGGAGGCCCGCGAGCCGCGACACCGTCGCGAGTACCAGGGCATCCGGGTGCTGTCGGCCACGGCGTTCGAACTCAACCTCGACGACGGGGCGCAGTTCGTCCTGCCGCAACTGACCCACCCGACGGCCAGCCTGCTCAGCGAGGACGCCGCGCTGCGCGACCCCCGGGCCTTCGCTGCCTCGCCCGTCTGCGTCGGCCCCTATCGACCGCTGGCCGCCTTCGATCCCGATGCGGCCACCTTCGAACTCGAACGTGTGGCGAGCTACCCCGGCGTCAACGAGGCACACGTCGCCGGCGGCCAGGGGTTCATCGAGCGCTTCAGCTTCCACTGGACGCCGGCGGAGGGCGAACAGGACCAGGCGAGGGACGCTCCGCGTGTCGCGCTTCCGGGGTTCGACGCCCAAGACGTGGTCGTCCTCGACGCCGGTCAGCGACGCGCAGCGGACGCCTCGACCGTGCACCGGGTGCTGACGGCCCCGCGTCCCGAGGCCCAGTATCTCGGCATCCCGGATGCCCTGGTCGGATCCGAGGGTCGCAGGGCGCTGTCGCTGGCCCTTGACCGCGAGGCGATCGCGGCGGCGCTGGGGGAGGAGCGGGCCGGACCGCTGAGCAGCTTCCTGCCACCCTCGCTGGGTACGGATCTGCATCGTCCCTCGTCGTGCGATGTGCTCAGCGCCACGGGTGACGTGCAGGCCGCGAGGCGGGCCCTGTCGGCAGCCGGCGTGGACCTGCGAGGTGTCCGGTTCCCCATCGTCACCAATCCGGAGTTCGACAACGCGGCCCTTGTGGCCGAGGTCGCGCGTCAGTGGCGGGCGGCGTTCCCCGGCTTCAGCCCGGTGGTCGAAGAGGTCGAATGGGACGACTTCCGTCGCACCTTCGACGACCCGGCCGGCTTCACGAAGGGCTTCCGGACCTCTCACCGCGTCCCCTTCCCTTCGCCGGCGCTCTGGCTGTCGCCGTTCCGCACCGCGTCCATCGGCAGCACGAATGCCGTGGCGTTCGCGGACGGGATCTTTGACGAGCTCGTCGGACTGCAGGCAGCGAAGGCCACCGATCCCGTCGACCAGGGTGCGGTCTTCCGCCAGGCGGAGGACCGGCTCTGCCAGGCACTTCCGATGCTTCCGCTGGTGCATGGCCAGCGGGCCTGGTCGATCGGGCCCGGCCTGGCATCGGCAACGGGAGACATCGCTGATCTCGCCGATTCCGTCACCGGCGGGATCCGGCTGCGGGACCTGCACCGCCCCTGATCATCAGGCGCAGGCAGCCGCTGCCTCGTTGAGTTCGCCCATGCGGGCCATCCACTGCAGCGGGTCACGGTGCAGGCCGGACGTGAAGGCGGTGAAGGCGAGACCGGAGTCTGGGTCGGCCCACGCGATGTTGCCGCCACTGCCGTACTGCCCGAAGACTCGGGGGCCCAGGCTCGTCGGGAGCCCTCGCATCGCGGCCGCACCGTCCTCCCCGCTGACGTGGAAGCCGAGCGAGCGGTTGGCCGGTGCGCCGAGCATGGGCTCGCGCAGGGTGGAGCGGATCTCGTGGGTGAAGGCGTGTCGGACCTCGTCCGACCACAGCGCGGGGACTCCCGTGGCCAGCGCGGCAAGAACCGCGGCCACGTCGGCTGCCCCCGTGACCAGGCCCGCGGCCGGGATGCCCAACTCGAGGATCCCGGGGTCGCCCACTCGCAGCAGGTACTTCGTCGCGGCCTCGCCGAGCATCACCTCGAGGTTGATGCCCTGGGCCTGCAACGCCGCGACCACCTCGGGGTCGATCGGGTCGCCGACGGCAACCGGCCGTCGGACCGTGTCGCCGACCGGCCCACCGAAGGTGGCCGTGAGGCCCAAGGGGTCGAGGATGCGGTCACGCACCAGCCCTTGGATCGTCTGGCCCGTCAGTTCCTCGACCAGGAGTGCGAGCACCCAGTGGGCCGAGGTCGGGTGGTAGTTGGACGACTCGCCCGGCTCGTGTGCGGTTCGCCAGCGCTCCATCCGCGCCCGACGAGCCCCCGGGTCGACACCCTCGATCGGCCGCATGGGCGCGGTCGCAAGCCCGGCCTGGTGCAGCAGCACATGCTCGACCGTGATGCGCTCTTTGCCCTCACCCGTGAACCACGGAACCACCTCGACCACACGGGCCTGGAGGTCGAGCGTGCCTTCGTCCACCAGCGTGGCGACCGCGGCGTTGGTGACGCCCTTGGTCGCCGAGAAGATGACGACCTGGGTGTCGGGGTCAGCGCCCACGACGGCGTCCAGCAGAACCTCGTCGCCGCGTCGCAGGTGCACCAGTGCATCCGGCCACGGCCCTTCGGTGACCTGGCGTGTCGCCACTTCCAGCAGCGACTGGGCTGCTGCGCCGTTGACGACGGGTGCGTGGACGTCGACGGGGTCGCTCACCTGTTGCTCCTCGGGCTGCGATACTGCAGAACGGCGAATGAAACTACGACGGGGCCGGAGGACGGGTGCAACGGCTCAGCGGCATGGATGCGGGATTCCTGCACATGGAGACGCCCTCCATGCACCTGCACACGCTCAAGATCGGCATCGTCGACCCGTCGACCGTGCCGGGCGGGTACCGGTTCGAGGAGTTTCGCCAGGTGCTGTCGGACCGACTGCACCTCCTGCCGCCCTTTCGGCAGACGGTCGTCGAGATCCCCTTCGGCCTGCATCATCCCGTCTGGGTCGAGGACGCCGACTTCGCCATCGACGACCACCTCGTCCGTGTCGCCGTCCCGGCACCCGGGACGATGCGCGAGGTCGACGAGTTGATCGGGCACATCGCCTCGCGCCCGCTGGATCGATCGCGGCCGCTCTGGGAGATGTGGATCATCGAAGGCCTGGCCGATGGTCGGGTGGCCTTCGTCACCAAGGTCCACCATGCGGCCGCCGACGGGGTTGCCGCATCCGCGATGCTGGCGAACATCATGTCCGTCGGCCCGGAACTGGCGCCGGTCGACCCGCCGCCGTTCCGAGGCGAGGCGCGGCCGAGCAATGCCATGCTGGTGGCCCGTGCCTTCGCGGACCACGTCCCGCAGTTCTTCCGCCTGGGTGCCCTCCTGCGGCGCACGTGGCTGGCGGTCCGAGCGATCATGGCCATGCGCAAGGGTGAAGAGTTGGACACACCCCGTCCCGTCCTCGATGCCCCGATGGCTTCCTTCAACGGGGCGCTGACGTCACAACGAACCTTCGCGACGGCCTCCCTGCCGCTCGCCGACTTCCGCACCGTCAAGGCCGTCTTCGGCGTCACATTGAACGATGTCGTCCTCGCGGTCGTCTCGGGGGCGTTGCGCCGCCACCTCGACCGAAATGGGGAGAAGCTGGACCGTTCCCTGACCTGTTCGGTCCCGGTTGGTGTGGACGGGCCCGAGGACGGCCCGCGGCTGATCGGCAATCGGGTCTCCAACCTCTTCACGACCCTCGCGACCGACCTCGACGACCCCATTGCTCGGCTTCACCGGATCAACCGGGTGACCACCGACGCGAAGCGGATGCAGGAGGCGTTGGGCAAGGACTTCATGGAGTCGTGGATCGAGTACACCCCACCGCCACTGCTCAAGGCGTTCGTGAAGCTCTACACCCGGTACCGCTTCGCCGACCGCCATCGGCCACCGCAGAACCTCGTCGTGTCGAACGTGCCGGGGCCCCGCGAGCCGCTCCACGTCGCCGGGGCGCGCCTGACCGACCTCTACTCGGTCGGGCCGATCATGGAGGGCATGGGCCTGAACGTCACCGTGTGGAGCTACGTCGATCGCATGAACTTCAGCGCCCTCGCCTGTCGGAACCGGCTGCCGAAGTTGCACCTCGTCGTGGACGACTTTGCCGTTGCGCTGGCGGAGTTGGTGGACCTCGCAGCCGGTGCTGACAGGGGCACGACGTCGGCCGGAGCCCCGCCAGGGTCGTGAGCGAGGGTCTGCGCTGACTGGCCCCAACCGTGGACATCGGGACGTCCGCTCGTCACCCTTGTGGTCCACGACGCTCGGCGCACGGATGAAGTTCTTCGGCATAGGCCGTCTTCGCGCGGAGCGTCAGGCGCAGGAGCGGGCCCACATCGAGGAGCTCGAGGCGCAACTCCAGCGGCTCCGGGAAGATGCGGCGACGGCGCAGTCCGAAGGCCGTCACGAGCGCGTTGCCTTGCTCGAACGGAAGATGGACGAGGTCAACGAGCGGTTGGTCATGACCCTCGACCTGCGTGGCTTCGACACGCTCTGACCCTCAGTCGTCCTGCGCGTCGTAGAACGCCGCCATCCGACGTGCCATCTCTTCCTCGCTGACGTCCTCGACGTGTCGACCGATGCCCCAGAGGTGCCCGAAGGG
Source organism: uncultured Nitriliruptoria bacterium (assembly GCA_965364815.1). GTDB lineage: Bacteria > Actinomycetota > Nitriliruptoria > Nitriliruptorales > Nitriliruptoraceae > CBDTZE01. The sequence continues at coordinate 6,061 of CBDTZE010000001.1, forward strand.
GTCGCGGATGCGGCCACCCTCGTCCCCGTAGAACTGCAACTCGAACGGAAAGACGATGTCGGCACCCTTGGCCAATGCACGTTCCCAACGCTGTGGCGCGTCATCCGAGTAGACAAACAAAGCGACGGGCGTGCCGCCGAGCTCCTTGGGGGACACCACCGGCCCGCCGGGCCAGGGGTCGCCCAGCATGAGGACGGAGCCGTCGATCGTGAGCTCGGCGTGGCCGACCAGGCCGTCAGGCCCGGTCATTCGGTCTCCACGTTCAACCGCACCGAAGACCTCGATGTACCAGTCGATCGCTTCGGCACAGGGGGAACAGACCAGCGATGGCGTCACGCCGTGCAGTCCGACGGGGACAGGATCGACGGCCATGGGAGGGCTCCGGGTTCGGTGTGACCCAACCTAGGAGCCCCGCAGGGAACCTGCCCAGGTCAGCGGACGATGGCCTGGCCGCCATTGGACCGCCAGACCTGCCCGGTGCAGAACGCCCCGGCGTCAGAGCACAGGAACAGGATCAGGTTGGCCTGGTCCTGCGCCTCGCCCACGCGGCGGATCGGGGAGATGTTCTGCATCCGCTTCACGAACTCGTCGTACTTCTCCTGGTTCAGCGTGCCGTCGGCCTCGTAGGCGTGCCGGGAGGTGAACGGGGTGATCGTCGAGCCCGGCGCGATGGTGTTCACGCGGATCTTGTCGCGACCGACCTCCCAGACCATCGACATGGTCAGCTGCGCGACGGCAGCCTTCGTCATCGCGTACATCGCGTACCCCGGGACGCCGATGTCGATCGACGCGGAGGCCACGTTGATGATCGACCCGCCCTCGCCCGTGGTCTTCATCGCCCGCATCGCGGCCTGGCAGCCGTAGACCGAGCCCTTGAGGTTGATGTTGATGACCCGGTCGAGTTCTTCCTCGGTGATGTCCGCGACCTTGCCCTCGGCCGCGATGCCCGCGACGTTGGCCCAGGTGTGGACGCCGCCGTAGGTCTCCAGCGCGAAGTCAGCGAGGGCTTCCAGTTGCGCCTTGGAGGTGATGTTGACCTCGAAGGGGACGGCCTGGCCACCTGCGGCCTCGATGCGCTTGGCCACGGACGTCGCGCCCTCGATGTTGAGGTCAGCGACGACGACCTTGGCGCCCTGGGCCGCGAGGGTCTCGGCCGTGGCCTCACCGATGCCCGAGGCGCCTCCGGTGATGACGGCGACCTTGCCGGTCATGTCGAATGCAGCGAGCGGAGAGTCGGTCATCGGGGGCGCCCTGTGGTCCGGGAGGTTTGGTGAACGTGCAAGCTCGACCCTACATTGAGGTTCGCCATTACGACCACCTGTTCGCCATTGCGAACACTTGCGTGGATGAACCTGGTACGGAGGCTGGCATGACCGAGGTTGCGACACCCGGCAGGACCCTCGAGGCGCAGCAGTGGCCGCATGGTCTTGCGGGCGCTCCGATGCCGACGGCACGCGTCACCGCACCCGTCACCGGGCATCGCGATGCGGGCACCGGCCTGGCTTCGATCGATGCGGCCATCGAGGCGATCCGCAACGGCGAGATCATCATCGTCGTGGACGACGCCGACCGTGAGAACGAGGGCGACTTCGTCATGGCTGCTGACTGGGTCACCCCCGCGGCGGTCAACTTCATGGTCACCGAAGGGCGAGGACTGGTCTGCCTCCCGATGACGGGAGAGCGCCTCGATGCGCTCCGCGTCGGGCCCATGGTCCCCGAGGAGGCCGGCCGGGAGGAGACGGCCTTCACCGTCTCGATCGACGTGGAGGAGCCGGGCAACACGGGGATCAGTGCTGCCGCCAGGGCGCGCTGTGTCCGCATGGCCGTCGACCCCGCGACCCGCCCGGAGCAGCTTCGTCGACCCGGCCACGTCTTCCCATTGCGTGCTCGCGACGGTGGCGTGCTGGAACGTGAGGGGCACACCGAGGCGGCGGTCGACTTGGCCCGGCTGGCTGGCCTGCACCCTGCGGGGGTGATCTGCGAGATCATGAACCCCGACGGGACGATGGCGAGGCTGCCCGAACTGCTGGACGTGGCCCGCCTGCATGGCCTGCTGGTGGTGTCCATCGAAGACCTGATCGCGTGGCGAACTCGCCACGATCGCACTGAGGGGAACGCAGCATGAGTCAGCTCCACATCGTCGGCATCGGCGGCACGACCAAGCCCGGCTCCTCGACGGAGAAGTCGCTCCAGAGCTGCCTGGCATCGATCGAGGCACTTGGCCATCGGACCACCGGCTTCATCGGCGCGGATCTCGCGGCGCTGCCGCACTACACCGAGGACGAGTCCGACCGCACGGAGTTGGCCAAGCGGTTCGTCGATTCGATGCGTGACGCGGACGGCATCGTCATCGCCTCACCGGCCTACCACGGCAACATGTCCGGCCTGGTCAAGAACGCGGTCGACTACACCCAGGACATGGCCAAGGACGCCCGCGTCTACTTCGACGGCCGTTCCGTCGGCCTGATCGCCACCGGCTACGGCTGGCAGGGGATCATCAACACCCTCGCTGGGCTGCGGTCCGTGGTGCACGGCCTGCGTGGCTGGCCGACGCCGTTGGGCGCCTGCATCAACTCGTTGGAGAAGCCCTTCGGACCCGATGGCGAGGTCACGGACGAGAAGGCAGCCTTCCAGCTTTCCACGGTTGCCACCGAGGTGGTGCGCGGGGCGCTGGCCCTCAAGGGCTGAGTGGCGCGCTGAGCGGGAACGGAAGGAGGCGAGGGCTTGACGCCCTCGCTCTATTTGTTGCACGCTGTCTTCGTGATACCCCCTTGGGGTATCACGTACTGGAGTCGCTCATGACCAACACCATCCACCAGGGCCACGCCACGCCAGCCGACACCGCAGAGGCAGCGGGTGACGCTCACGCGCCGCTGGGCGTCGACGGCCCCGACGGACACCACGACGAGTCCGGCGGGGATGGAGGCCACAGCGGTCATGGGGGTCACGGTGACCACTCCGCGATGTTCCGTGACAGGTTCTGGGTCAGCCTCGGCCTGACGCTCGTCGTCGTCTTCTTCAGCGACATGGTCCAGGAGTGGTTCGGCTACACCGCCCCGGCCTTCCCCGGTTCCGAGGCGATCGCCCCCGTGCTCGGAACCTTCATCTTCGCCTGGGGAGGTCGCGTCTTCCTCGAGGGCGGGGTGCAGGAGGTCCGTGACCGCCAGCCCGGCATGATGTTGCTGATCTCCTTGGCGATCGTCGTGGCGTTCTCGGCCAGCGTGGCCACGGAGTTCGGGTTGGTCGATCTGGACTTCTGGTGGGAGTTGGCCGCGCTGGTCAGTGTCATGCTGCTTGGGCACTGGCAGGAGATGCGGGCCATCGGACAGGCCCGCGGGGCGCTGGCTGCCTTGGCGGACCTGTTGCCCGACGAGGCCGAACGTGTCGGGCAGGAAGGCGAGGTCACCACCGTGCGGATCTCCGACCTGCGCAAGGGCGACATCGTCCTGGTGCGCCCCGGCGCGCGTGTCCCGGCCGACGGCACCATCGTCGAGGGCGACAGCGCCTTCGACGAGTCCATGCTCACGGGCGAGTCCAACCCGGTCGACCGGGTCGTCGGCGACGCGGTCATCGCCGGGTCGGTGTCCATCGCTGACGCCGTCCGCGTCGAGGTCTCCGCCGTCGGCGATGCGACCGCGCTGGCTGGCATTCAGAGGCTCGTCAGCGAGGCGCAGCAGTCCACGTCCCGTACACAGCGTCTGGCCGACCGGGCCGCGGCGTGGCTGTTCTGGTACGCGCTGGGGGCTGCCGCCGTCACGGCGGTCACGTGGATGATCGTCGGAACCCCCGAAGACGCCGTGGTTCGCACGGTGACGGTGCTGGTGATCGCCTGCCCCCACGCCCTGGGCCTGGCGATCCCTCTCGTGGTGGCGCTTTCCACGGCCAAGTCAGCCCAGGCCGGCGTCCTGGTCAAGGACCGCCTGGCCCTCGAGCGGGTTCGGTCGGTGGACGCGGTGCTGTTCGACAAGACCGGGACCTTGACCGCTGGCGAGCACGTCGTCACGGACCTCGTGACCGACGGCATCGACGAGAACGAAATGCTGGGTCTGGCGGCGGCCGTCGAAAGCTCTTCAGAGCATCCGCTGGCTCGCGCGATCGTCGCACGCGCCACGGAGGCGGGTGCCGCAAAGCGTGCAGCGAGTGACTTCGAGGCACAGACCGGCCGAGGCGTGGAGGCAACCGTCGACGGCCGTCGTGTCGCCGTAGGGGGGCCGTCTCTGCTGCGTGAGCGCGGCGTGCAACCGGGTGGTCATCTTGTCGAGGTGACCGACGCATGGGCCGCGCGTGGTGCGGCGGTGCTGCATGTGTTGGTGGACGGGAAGGTTGTCGGTGCGTTCGGGCTGGAAGACCGAATCCGGGACGAGTCGCGTGCTGCCGTCGAGGCGCTCCATGCACGGGGCATCGAGGTCGTGATGATCACGGGTGACTCCAAGGCCGTGGCTGACCATGTCGGCCGCGAGTTGGGGATCGACCGGATCTACGCCGAGGTCCTGCCAAGGGACAAGGACGAGGCCGTGCGCGAACTGCAGGCACAGGGCAAGGTCGTCGCGATGGTCGGCGACGGGGTCAACGACGCCCCGGCCCTGGCGCGTGCGGACGTGGGCATCGCGATCGGTGCTGGGACGGATGTGGCGATCGAGTCCGCCGGCATCGTCCTCGCGTCGGACGACCCCCGCGGTGTGCTCTCGCTCCTGCGACTGTCGGAGGCCAGCTACCGCAAGATGGTGCAGAACCTCGTCTGGGCAACCGGCTACAACGTGCTGGCGGTGCCCCTGGCCGCGGGCGTTCTTGCGCCGATCGGGTTCGTGCTGGCCCCGGCCGTCGGTGCCGCGCTCATGAGCATCTCCACGATCATCGTCGCGGTGAACGCCCAGTTGCTCCGGCGCGTCGACCTCAGCTTCGAGACCGTCGCCGGAGCGTGAGGGCCTCCGGTCAGAGTCCGACGACCAGGGCGAGCGCCCAGCAGCCAACCGCAGCGGCCAGCAGTCCGATCCCGATCCGGATCCTGGACAGTTTCACGGCAGCGAGGCTGGACTTGGCGTGGATCTCGTGCGCCACCTTCTGCAGGAGTTCGTCCGGCGTCAGCGCGGTGTAGCGGCGCACGAAGTCGTCCTCCTCCAGCTCGCTCACCGCCTGGAAGAAGAAGAGCGCGTCCGGCGAACTGCCCTGGGCCCGTCGCGGCGCAACCGTCACGAGTGCCATGGCGATGGAGACCAGCAGGAGCCCCAGGGTCATGAACTCCAGCGGCGTGTCGACCGGTGCCACGCCGCCGATGGCTGCGTCGGCGGATCGGGCGAGTCCTGCGAGCAGCAACGCGTCGATGCCCAACAGCACCTGGGCCTTCAGGTCGGCCTGACGGATGAGGGCGTCAACCTCCTGCCAGTGCGCGACATTCAGGATCGTGGGATTGATGGGGCGCCAGCGGCCCTCTGCGTCGCCTGTCTGCTGCACGGGTCTCCTTGTCAGCGCCCCGTGTTGGTTCTAGCAATCTCGCTGCCGTGAGGTCGCTGGGCCCTTTGCGTCTCACCCGCTGCTGGAGGACTCCGACGCGGCGGGCTCGCTGGGAGCCTCGCTGGCGTCCTCGATGCACTTGATGTCCTCGCCCTTGCCGGGCGCCCGGTTGGGCGGCGTGGAGCCCGCGAGGTTGCCCTTGCCGATGAAGAGCTTCTCGCGATCCGGGGTGCAGGGCGGGCGCCCCTCGTACTTCTTCTCCACCTCGCCCGGCGCCCCGTCGGGGTCAGCGGTGCGGTACGGAGCGATGAAGTCGGGGTCCGCGTGGGACACGGCCTCGCCCTTCTCGAGCGCGGATTCCGAGAACGTGTTGCCGGCGTTCCACAGGATCCAGCCGTCGATGCCGTTCTCATACGTGGCGCGCTTCTGTGCCAGCAGGCGCTCCGGCGTGTGGGTCATGCCCATCCACGGCGCGGAGAAGTCCTCCAGCCATGGGCGGATCTGGGCGCGTAGGCCCTGGACCCGCATCTGGGCTTCCTGCATCGCGTTCCACACGGTCTCGTACGGGTAGTCGACCGGGTGGGGGTTGAGCCCGTAGTTCCCCTTGGCGTAGTGGGAGGGGTAGACCATCGGCGAGATGAAGTCGACCTGCTCGGCGATCTCCTCGATGATCTGGCCGGTGCCCTGTGCATCCCACGAGAAGTCGTAGGTCACGAGGCCGAAGAGGTCAGCCGAGACCTGGCCACCCATCGCGTGGATGGCCTCGGACGCCTGGGTGATGAAGCCGGTGATCATCTCGGGGTGGCGCCACTCTTCGCGCGGGCGCTCCGAGGGGACACCCGGGAAGCTGATGTTGTCCGTGTTGCCGTCGCCGCCGTTGGGGAACCGCATGTAGTCGTACTGGACTTCGGCGAACCCGACCTCGATCGCCATCTGGCCGACCTCGGTGCACCAGTCCCAGACCTCCCGGTTGTACGGGTTGAGCCAGCCAAAGCCCTTGCGTGCGACCCAACGGCCGCCGGTGGAGGTGTCCTGGACGGCGAGGTCGGGGCGGGCGTCCGCGACGGCCGTGTCCTTGAAACAGGCGACACGTGCGATCGGGTAGCCGCCGGCGTCAACAAGGCGTTGGAGTCGCTCGCGGGGGTCGCTGTCCTTGAGGTAGGCGCCGCCGCCTTCCTTGGCCAACGGGTGGTCCATGTCCCACAGCAGGATCCCGGACTCGTCCTTGACGTCGATGACCAGCGCGTTGACCTCGGTGGTCTCGACCATCTTGAGAAGCCGCTCGAAGCGTTCTCCCCAGAAGCTGTAGGTCGTCGTGTAGACGCCGCGGACCATGTCCGGTGGCACCTGGTTGCTGTTTGCGGACGGGGTCGGGGCGGTCGACGGCTCCTCGGTGGCCTCCGGGGAGGGCGATTCCGAGGGGGTCGGGTCCGCGGCGGCCTCGACGTCGGTGCGGCCCGTGGGCTGCAGCGGTTCCTCCGTGAAGGAGTCACCGCCCATGCATGCCTGCGCGAGCAGGGCGATGGCGACGAGACCGGTGGACAGGCGGGTGCGAGACGTGCTGGACAACGTGCGGCTCCGGCGGGTGGGGCGCTGGCGACGAGGGCGTCGGACGATACTTCGCACGGTGGCCCGCGGGATCCCTTGCGGCCGGTCGTTGACCGCCAACGGTCAGCCGCCGTCGGGCGCGTGCCAGAGGTGCGCACGGGGGAACTTCAGCGAGCGGGAGCCGTCGGCAAGGTGAACAGGAAGCAAGCCCCAGCCGGATCGTTGTCCTGATAGGCCAGGTCGCCGTCCATCGCGAGCGCGAGTTCACGACTGATGTACAGGCCCAGGCCCGTCCCCTTGGCCTCTCGGCGGTTCCCACGGCTTTCCTGGGCGAACGCATCGAAGAGGTTGGGGACGAACGCGGCGGGCACACCGTTGCCCCCATCCTCGACGCAGATCCTGGTCGGCTCACCCGGCTCAGAGTCAAGGACCACGACCCCGTACGGCGCGGCTCCGTAGCGCAGGGCGTTGGTCATCAGGTTGATCACCACCTGGACAAGTCTGCCCTCGTCCGCCAGCACGCGGCGACCGGTCGCCGCGGGGAGCGTGAAGACCTCCGCCCCGGCAACCGACGCCTTGGCCTCGAGGAGCATGGCATCGAGGTCGACCTCCGCCAACTCCAAGGTGAGCCGCCCTGACTGCAGGTGAGCGGCGTGGGCGAGGTCGTTGACGAGCTGCAGTTGGCGTGTGGCGTTGCGATGGATGGCCTCGGCGGCGTTCTGCCGTGCCGTGGGGCTCATGTCGTCCCACCGCTGGGTGAGCAGCTCCGCGAAGCCCGCCATCGCGGTCAGCGGGGTGCGGAGCTCATGCGACGAGGTGGCGATGAAGTCCTGCTGGAACGACGCGGCCGCTTCCAGCGCGTCGTTGGCCTGCACCAGTTCGCTGTTCATCGAACGGATCTTGGCGTTGGCGAGCTCCTGGTCGAGCACGTCGTGGAAGGTCGCAACGATCCGGTCGTCGCCGGCGCGAGCAGCTGTGACCTCGATGATCGCCAACGGGACGCCCGTCTCGGGGTGGGCCCATTCGGTTCGGTGGGTGGCGGGCTCGCCCGTGCCAAGCACGTGGAGGTACTTCTCGAAGATCTCGGTCTGTGGGGGATCGACGTCCATGACGCGGAGGTTGCTCAGCGTCTCCATGTCGATGCCGGTCATCTGGGCCGCGGCCTCGTTCACGTACTCGGCCTGGAAGTCCACGATCTCGCCTGCATCGTCGCGGACCGCGTGCATGACGGCGATCCCGTCCTGCATGGTCTCGATCATGCCCCGCAGTTGGGCCTCTGTTGCCTCGAGTCGCAGGTGCGTTGCTCGGGCCGCGCTCACGTCCCGGATGACGGCCGCGACGACGGGGCCGTCATCGGTCTTCACCGGCCGCAGCGAGATGTCGACGGCGACCTCGACGCCATCGCGGCGTGTCAGCCACAGATCCTTGCCGAGGCCCATGGGGCGGATGGTGGGTGAGGAGATGAACGCGTGGCGGGTTGCTGCGTGTGACCCCTGGAATCGTCCGGGAACCAACTTCTCGACGGAACCACCGACGAGTTCCGCGTGTTCGTACCCGGCCAGTTCCAGCAGCTGCTCGTTGGCGTGGACGATGACCCCGTCCGCACGAACGACCGCGACGGCGTCAGGTGACAGGGCAAGGAAGGCTTCGAGTTCTGCAGCCGTTGCCAGGCCCTTGGTGGGACTCATCGGTTCTCCGCGGTGGACGACATCCCAAGGGTCGGCTGCCTCGGGGTGAGCGGTGGCGGCAACGGGTTCTGCCTGCCCAGATCGCCCGCATTCGGACAGCGGGCCATGGGCATCATGGCATGTTGGAGCCAGACTTGGGCGGCCAACTGGCCGGTGTCAGGCCGTGGCGACGCCCCGCACCTGGGTCCGCACGTGCATGGCCTCCGGTCCGGCGAGGACCTCCTCGATGACCACCTTCGAGAATCCGGCTCCTTCGATCGTCGTCGCGGTGTCCCGAGTGACGTCGCAGCCGTTGAACATCCAGCGGTGTGCCCGACGCAGGATGGCCTGGACGCGACGAAGGTTGGACCCGTCGGCCGCACCCACGTGCTCGACGAAGACGAAGCTGCCACCCGGGCGCAGGACCCGCAGCACCTCGGCGAGGACGGCTTCGGGGTCATCGACGCCGCACAGCACCAGGGTTCCGACGACCGCATCGGCCGAGGCATCCGGCACCTCGAGCGACTCGCCACGCAGCGTGCGGATCTCGAGGGCGACGCTGTGCTTGGTCGCGGCGTCGGCCAGCCGGTGGTGCATCGCGGGGTTCGGTTCGATCCCGATGACCTGGACGCCGGCCCCGTAGTAACGCATGTTCGCGCCCGTCCCCGGGCCGAGTTCGACGATCACCCCCGTGAGCGCCCCGATCTCGCGCTCCTTGAACCGCCCGTGGAGTTTGTGGGTCGCGGCAGCGCCGGCGTCCAGCAGGACGGCTTCGACGTGGCTGCGCACCGGTCGATGCGTCAAGTCACTGGGCATGCGTCGGGCCTTGGGTCGGTGGGGCTGCTGAGGGTAGGTCCATTGTGTTTCTGACGACCCGTCAGATACGGTCTGGAGCAAATCTGACGGGTCGTCAGATTCCACCGGACGAGGACGCATTCCGTGGACTTCAGCTACGCGCCCGAGGTCGAGACCTTCCGCAAGGAGGTCCGCCAGTTCATCGAAGAGAACTGGGACGACGAGATCATGGACCCCCGTCGTGAGGGGATGGCCCAACTGGTCGACACGCCCTCTCGCCGTGACTTCATGAAGAAGATCGCTGAGCGCGGCTGGTTGGGGATGACCTGGCCCAAGGAGTTCGGCGGCAAGGACATGCCGGGCATCTACGAGTACGTCCTCAACGAGGAGTTGGCGTCCGTGGGCGCCCCGTACATCGGCAAGGGCGTGGGAATCGTGGGCAAGACCCTGATCCGCCACGGATCAGAGAAGCTCAAGGCCCAGTTCCTGCCACAGATCCTGAACGCCGAGATCGAGTGGGCCATCGGCTACACGGAACCGGAGGCGGGCTCGGACCTCGGCGCACTGGCCATGCGCGCCGTCCGTGACGACGTCAACGGCGGCTGGCGCATCAGCGGCCAGAAGCGCTTCACGACGTCGGCTCACTTCGCCGAGTGGTACTGGCTGGCCGTGCGGACCGACTCGTCCGTCGGCAAGCACAAGGGCGTCAGCCTGATGATCCTGCCGATGGATGCCGACGGCATTCAGATCACGAACATGCCGACCATCGGCGATGAGCGAGTCAACGAGGTCTATCTCGATGACGTCTTCGTCGCGGACGACATGGTCGTCGGTGAGGTCGACAAGGGCTTCTACTACGTCTCGGAAGCGCTGGACTTCGAGCGCTTCACGCTGTTCACCGTCTCGGCCTACGTCAACAAGTACTCGTTCGTCCGGGACTGGGCCCGAGAGGCCACACGCGACGGCAAGCCCCTCAAGGACGACCCGGCCGTCCGCACGGAGATCGCCCGACTGGCGCGCAACGTGCATGCGGCGAAGATGATCACGGCACAGGTGATCGCGAAGGCCTCGATGGGCGAGGTCCCCAACATCGAGTCCGCGATGTTCAAGTTGTGGGCCACCCAGATCGGCCAGGAAGCGGCCGATGCTGCGCTGCGCTGGGCCGGACCGGCCGGCGCGCTGCGACGCGGGGCGTCGAATGCCCCCGACGACGGACGCTTCGAACACTCCTTGCGTTACACGGTGGTGGACACCGTTGGCGCCGGAACCAGCGAGGTGCAACGCAACATCATCGCGCGTCGCGGGTTGGGGCTTCCGGTCAACAACGGCGTCAAGGCCTGACGATGGGCAACGGACCTCTCGACGGCGTCTGCGTCCTGGACCTGTGCACGGTCGGGCCCGGCGCCCGCGCGGCAGCGCTGCTGGCTGACCTCGGTGCAGACGTGGTCAAGGTCGGTCCGCCGGCCTCGGCCAACCGCATCGTGGCTGCGGACTGGGCCTACAGCGCGGCCCGCGGATGCCGGCGCATCGGCATCGACCTGAAGCAGGAGCGTGGCCGCTCGGCTTTCTTCGCGCTGGCGCAGACGGCCGACGTGGTCCTCGAAGGCTTCCGACCCGGCGTGGCCGACCGCATCGGCGTCGGGTTCGAGGCCGTTCGGGAACACAACGACGCCATCGTCTATGCCTCGCTCACCGGGTACGGCCAGGACGGGCCGTGGGCACAGTGGGCCGGACATGACGTGAACTACCAGGCCGTGGGCGGGGCGCTTTCACAGCAGGGGCGCGATGCCGATGGCGTGCCTGCGCTTCCGGGCGCGACCTGGGCTGACAGCGCAGGTGGTGGGATGCAGGCCGCGCTGTCGATCTGCGCGCACCTGGTGGTCGACCGCGACCGCCGGGAGGCCGTGCACCTCGACGTGTCCGCGACCGACGGCGTCCTGAGTGCGATGAGCCTGCTGGTCGACGAGCATCTCGCGACCGGCGTCGAGCACCACCCGGGGACCAGCATCCTGACCGGGCGCTACGCCTGCTACGGGGTGTACCGATGCGCCGATGGCGAGTTCGTGGCCGTCGGTGCGATCGAGTCCGTCTTCTGGCGCAACCTCTGCCGGTTGCTGCAACTTGATGATCTCGCGGAGTTGCAACGCGACGACGCTCGCCAGGACGAGGTCCGGGCGGCCCTCGCCGCGAGGTTCGCGACGGGGACGCGCGACGAGTGGGTGGCGCTCCTGGGGCCGGCGGACACCTGTGTCTCGCCGGTGCTGTCGCCGCAGGAGATCGTCGCGAACGAGCACCTCGCGGCCAGGGGTTCCGTCGCCGAGGTCAAGGTCGGGGCGGACACCCAGTCGCAGGTGGCGCGCGTGGTGGCTGGCGCCGTGCGACCCCAAGGACCGGAGACCGGTGCCGCGGTGGCGGACACGGATGCCCGTGATCTGCTGGGACGCGCGGGCCTCGGTGAGGCCGAGGTGCAGGAACTGCTTGACCAAGGGGTGGTGCGATGACGCTTGCCAAGCAGATCGAGGACGCTCCCGTGCCCGCCCGTTCCGACGACGAGGTGGCGCAGTGGGTCGGCGTGACCCTTGATGCCGGCTTCGGCGAGATCGAGGCCGAGCAGGGCTACGTCACGCACTGGATGGAAGCCACGGAGAACGACAACCCGATCTACTGGTCTCCAGAGGTCGCGGAGGTCATCGTCGGGCATCGGATCGCGCCCCCGACCATGCTGAGCGTCTGGATGCGGCCGCTGATGCACAAGCCGGGCCGCGAGGAGTTCCTGCGTCCGTTGGAGCTGCACTTCCGTCTCAAGGACGCCCTCGCGTTGCCCAAGGGCATCGTCGCCAGCAACGACATCACCTTCGGCGAGCCGGTCCGGCTGGGGGACCGGGTGCGCACGGTCCAGTCGGTGCGTTCCATCTCGCCGGTCAAGACCATCAGCCTTGGCACCGGACGCTTCTGGACCATCGACGTCACCTACACCAACCAACGCGAGGAAGTCGTGGGCGTCGAGTCCTACGACTTCTTCTGCTACTCGTGAAGGGTCGCTGATGGATCGCACGCCACACCGCACCGGCCGCAACGTCGCCGTCGGCGACACCCTGCCGGAGCTCCGCATCGAGGTCACCCCACGCACCGTCGTGATGGGCGCCTCGGCAAGCCGGGACTGGCAGCCACAGCACCACGACCACGTGCACTGCACCCAGGTCGCCAACCTGCCCGACATCTTCCTGAACACGCCGCACCAGGCGGGCTACATGGAGCGGTACCTGACCGACTGGTCGGGGCCGCACGGACGCTTGGCCAAGCTCGGTTTCCGGATGAAGAAGACCGTGGTGCCGGGGGACACGATGGTGCTGAACGCCACGGTCACCGAGGTCGTGCCCGACGAGGACATTGTCGAGGTCGGCATCGAGGTCACGTTGCACGTCGGTGGCGACGTGGCCACCTACTGCACGGCGCGGGTGGCTCTGCCCGCGACCGAAGACGACAACCCGTGGAATCGCCGCGGAAGCGAATGGACGCCCTGATGAACCTCACCCAGACCGAGGAGCAGGTTGCCCTGCGGGACGCCGTGCGGGAGCTGTGTGCGAAGCACGGCGGACCCGACGAGCTCCGCGAGCTCGAGGACGACCCCAAGGGCTACCGGGATGCCTTCTGGCGCGAGCTCGCCCAGATGGATCTGCTGGGGCTGGGCCTGCCTCCGGAGCACGGTGGCTCGGGGATGGGCCTGCTCGACCAGGCGGTCGTGGCCCAGGAGCTCGGGCGGTCGATCGTCCCCTCGCCATGGTTCCCGACCATCGCCGTGTGCGCCCCTCTGCTGGTCGAGGCCGGCAGCGACGAACAGCAGGCGGCGTGGCTCCCACGGATCGCGAAGGGCGAGGCTGTCGTCGTTCCGGCGTGGCACGAGCCAGGCAACTCAGAGACCGAGGCTGGGATTCAGCTGACTGCGTCTCCCAGCGATGACGGGTTCTCGCTGACGGGGACAAAGATCTTGGTCCCGATGGCCTCGTCCGCGGACGCGTTCCTCGTCCTGGCCCGGACCGGCGACGATGCCGTGGGGATCTTCCTCGTGGCCGCGGATGCCCCCGGCCTGGAGCTGGTCCAGACCGTCTCGTTGGCATCGGATGCCCAGTACGAGCTGCGCTTCGACGGCGTCGGGGCCCAGGCCGTCGGCGCCGTCGACGGCGGGTGGAAGGCCTTCGAGACCGTCATGGCCCGGGCGTTGATCCTGGCCTCGGCGTACGCACTCGGTGGATCGGAGGCCGCGCTCGACATGACGGCCGAGTACGCCAAGGAACGCGTGCAGTTCGGGGTGCCGATCGGAAACTTCCAGGGCATCGCCCACCCGATCGCCGACCGTGCCACGGAGATCGAGGCCGCCCGCACCATGATCCAGTATGCGTCGTGGCTGGCCGATGAGGGCAGCACCAGCCTGGCGTTGTCTGCGATGACCAAGCGCCACGCAGCGGAGACCTGGCGGATGACCACGAGGACCGGGCAGCAGACCTTCGGTGGTGTGGGGTTCACCCGAGCCCTCGACATCCAGCTCTACTTCCGGCGGGCGAAGCAGTGGGAGCTGTCCTGGTTCGGGCCAGCCGTCCTCGACGAGTGGGTGGCCGCGGCGGAGTTGGACGCGCCCCGACCGATGATCGGCCACGACCTCAACGTGTGACGGGACCCAGCCGGGGGCGTGCTCGGCTCGCCGCCGCCTAGCTTTGGAAAACGAAGCCGGCCCTCGCGCGTCGGGGGGGCGAGCGAGGACCGGCTGATGCCACGCGGAGGCCTTGGGTGCCCCCGCTGACACAGTGGAAGACCCTAGGCAACTGACAAGGTGTCAGTGAAGGACCCGACGGAGATTGGTGCGCACAGTGGCCACAGTGAGCGCGGCGCGATCGAGGAGGTCGCTGGAAGAGTCACGAGACCTCATCCTCGACGGGGCCCGAAGGGTGCTCGAGACCACCACGGTGGCCGACGTCACCGTCGGGGACGTCATGGCCGAGACGCCACTGGGACGGTCGAGCTTCTACGTGCACTTCGCCGAGTTGCACGACGTGTGGCAGGCGCTGCTCGAAGGCAATGTCAGCCTGTTCGTGGAGCCGGTCAAGCCCTACCTCGAGGTACCCAGCCGCGAGACCTTGGGTGTCGCCATCCGCGGACTCGTCGACGTCTGGTACCCCAACCGACGGTGGTGGGGTGAGTTGGTCGGATCGGCCATGGCCGGCGGCTCACGACTCAGCCGCCAGTGGCGTCGCACGGAGTTGGACCTGTGGGGCCCCACCATCGGCGCCCTGGTCCCCGCCGACGCCCCCGTGGTGCGGGCCGGGGCCGCGCGTGAGGCAGCGGGGCGGCAGATCGTTCTGCTCCTGATGGCCACGCTGGCAGAGGTCGCCCATGACGACCACATCGACCAAGTGGTCCTCAAGGACTCGCTGGTGGCCCTTGCGACGGCCGCCTTCTACGGCGCCTGAGTCGCTCCTGGAGTTCGTGTGGCAGAGTTCCGGGACGTCGAGGGCCGTCGCCTGACCCTGCCGGTCGAGATTCGTGACGCCGCAGTGGGGACCGCGGTCTTCCGCGGCGACCTGCGGGCCGCCCGGGCATTGTTGCCCGACGGGTTGGCCCCGGTCCGGATCGGGCCCAACACGACGCCAGTGACGCTGGTCATGGCCGACTACCGGGACAACGACATCGGGACCTACCGCGAGGTGGCGATCCAGTTGGCCGTCGCCCGTCCCGGGCCCCGTGGCCAGGTCGGGGCCCTGGCGAGGATCGCGTCGGGACGGCCGGACACGTGGACCGTGGCCATGCCCGTGACGCTGGAGGCCAGCAGAGCTGCCGGTTGCCAGATCTGGGGGTTTCCCAAGACCCTCGACGACGTCCAAATCGAGATCGGTCCGTCCCGCGCGTCGTGCCACTGGCACGCCGACGGGGACCACGTCCTGACGCTGTCGGTGCCGGTCGGTCGGTCACGCGAGATGCAGGCGCCACCGCTGCGAGCCTTCACGATGCTCGACGGTCAGCTGTCCCGGACTGACTTCCGGATGGGGGCCGATCATGGACGGCTCGGCCTCGGCGGCGCTGCCCTCGAGCTCGGCGACCACCCCGTGGCCGAGCAGTTGCGCGACCTCGGGTTGTCGAGGCGTGCAATGCTCACCACGTGGATGGACGACGTCACGGCGTCCTTCGGAGCGCCGAAGGCCGACTGACCCGACTGACCCGCTTGACCCGCCTGCGCCTCTTGGGCCGGTCAGGTGTCACGATCGGGCCGCTCTGCGTGGATGGCGGCAGGCTGGGCCGACTGGCCGAAGAACAAGCACCCCCGGGAATTTGCATGGCAGCCGTCGAACTTCTCTCGCAGCTGGCCTACCTGGCTTGCGTCGTCGTCGCCGTGCGGCTCTGGGCATCCAACCGGACGCGACAGGCCGCGTGGTCGGCCGCGACGTTCACGCTGCTCGGGACCCTCGTGGTCGTGGGCTTCTTCCTCGAGGACGACCAGGTCCTGCCCGACCCGTGGGGCAAGCTGTTCATCGTCCTGGTTCTCCTGCTCCCGTGGTTCCTGTGGCGTTTCGCGGACTCCGTCGTCGCGGCACCCCGTGCCCTGCGCCTGGTGGTCGATGTCGTCGCTGTCGGCACCGCGCTCTCCGCGCTGGTCATCGAGCTTCCCGACCCCACCGCCACCCCGACGTCTGCCCAAGAGGCCTACATCCTGGTCATCGTGGGGGTCTGGTTCGCCCAGGCCATCCTGACGACGGGGTTGCTGTGGCGTGCCAGCATGGGGCAGCCCGGTGTGACCCGTGGCCGCCTGAGGATGCTCGGGCTCGGCGCGATCCTCTTGGGCTTCGCCGTCGTCGCAGGCTCCGGGCCTGGCACCGAGGAGACGAACCAGGCGATCTCCCAGGTCTTCTCCCTGGCCGCGGCCGTCACGTTCCTCGTCGGCTATGCGCCGCCCAGATCCCTGCGCCAGGCGTGGCGTGGCCCCGACGAGGCTGCGCTCTACCACGCCGCGGTCGGACTCCTGGAGGCACAGGAGGCACAGGAGGTCGAGCACGTTCTGCTTCCCGGGCTGGCACGGCTGCTCGGTGCCGCGGAGGTCACCGTCGTCGACGACGAGGCTGCAGCGTCAGCTGCGGGTGAAGGCGAGATGCGGATCCAACTCGGACCGTGGACACTCGGGTTCGCCCAGGCGCCTTCGATGCCGCTGTTCGGTGCGGGTGAGGAGGAACTCGTCAGCCGACTGGGCCTCATGGCGAACCTCGCCACCGAGCGCGTCCGCCTGCATGCATCGGAGCGCGTTGCCCGTGAAGAGGCCGAGGCGGCTTCCGCGGGTCTCGCCAGGGCCAACCGCGACCTCGAGTCGGTCAACGACGAACTCGAGGCCTTCGTCTACTCGACCTCACACGACCTGAAGAACCCGATCATCGCGATCCTGGGCTATGTCGAGGTGCTGCAGAAGGACTTCTCCGAGCAGTTGCCCGAGGATGCTGCCTGGTACATCGAGCGCATGTCCGTCAATGCCCGGTTCATCGACTCGCTGATCCGTGACCTGCTGGAGCTCTCACGGGTCGGGCGCATGGAGACCACCCGCTCACACGTCGACCTCAACGAGTTGCTCACCGGCATCACCGTCGATGCCGTGCAGCGTCACCCGGAGCTTGAGCTCACGGTCAACTGGCCCGACGACCTCCCGGCCCTCGAGGCCAATCCGACGCGAGCACGCCAGTTGTTGGAGAACATGGTCGAGAACGCTGCCCGGTACGCCGGCCGGCCTGACGTCCGCGTTGACATCGCCTGCGTCCAGGACACGGCGGGGATCACCCTCCACATCCGTGACAACGGCCAGGGCATCCCGGCGGAGCAGTGCGAACGGATCTTCGGGATGTTCGAGCGACTCGACCCCGACAAGGCCACCGGGACCGGCATCGGGCTGGCGATCTGTCGACGCATCGTCGAGCAACTCGGTGGACAGATCGACGCCCTGCCCTCCGGTGACGGAGCACACTTCCGCATCAGCCTCCCGGCCGAGGCGTTGTCTGGCGACGGACATGGTCACACCGACTCTGGCATCATTGATCCGGACGCGCCGATGAAGGCAACCGCATGAGCACATTCCGCATCCTGGTGGTCGACGACAACCCGGATCACCGCTTCTTCATCAAGCGAGCCCTCGCGGGTGTCGGCACGGACATGGCCGTCGACACGGTCAGCGATGGCGAAGAGGCCCTCGGGTTCCTGCGTGCCGAGGCCCCGTTCGAGGATCGCAAGGCGCCCCACATGGTGCTGCTGGACCTGCGCATGCCCCGGCTCAGTGGGCTCGAGGTCCTCGCGGAGATGCGCAAGGACGATGCCCTGCGGGCGGTGCCCGTGGTGGTGCTCACCAGTTCGGATCGCCCCCAGGACGTCCGCGAGGCCTATGAGGCAGGGACCAACTCCTACGTCGTCAAGTCTGGCGACGTCGAGGGCCTGCGTCGGGAGATCGCCTCGCTGTCGGAGTTCTGGATGGGCACGAGCCGTGTCCCGGAGCCGAGCGAGTGATCATCACCACCCCGGTCCTCGAGGCGTCCCGCACGGACGCCATCCGGGTGTTGCTCGTCGAGGACAGCATCGATCACCAGATGTTGGTCAGGCGATCACTTGAGCGCGCTGGTTACGAGGTCGTGGTCGCGAGCTCCGGCGAAGCCGCCCTCGAGGCGCTCGCGGGAGATGTGGAGTTCCATCTCGCGCTCATCGACCAGGGCCTTCCCCGGATGTCGGGCACGGAGTTGCTGGCCCACGTCGTGGCGATGCCTGGTGGCCCCGGCGCAGTGATGGTCACGGCCTCCGCCGACGCCAAGCTCGTGGTCAAGTCGTTGCGTGCCGGGGCCGTGGACTTCGTGAGCAAGCAGGCCGGCTACCTCGACGTGCTTCCCGCGGTCGTCGAACGGGCCCACCGTCAGTGGGACCTGCGTCAACGGACCCGTGAGCTGCAGCGCGTGGCTTTGCTGGTGCACGGGGCCTCGGGGTTGGAGGAGACGGTCGGTGAGGTCGTGGACGGCATCTGTCGTCTCCTGCGCGCCCCGAACGCCGTCCTGATGCTGCACGACGACGAGGCAGGCTCGTGGCGTCCCGGCGCTCGCACGGGTGACGAGGCGGAGCTGACCACGCATGTTGCTCGCGACCTCGCACAACGCCGGACCGAGGACGTCGAGCAGCGCGAGGGTCTGCTGGTCGTGCGCCTGCCCGCCGAACTGGACGAGCAGGCCGGCGCGTTGGTGGTCCAGCGTGATGCGGCTCAGCCCTTCGTCGCCGAGGAGGAGGAGCTGGCCAAGACCTTCGCCGCCTTCGCGTCGTTGGCACTGCGCCAGGCCCGACGGGCCGAGCTCGAGGGAGGCCTGATCGAAGAGTTGCAGCAGACCATCCGGGCTCGACGCGACTTCGTTGCCTCCGTGTCCCACGAGCTGCGCACGCCACTGACGTCCATCGGCGGTTACGCGGAGACGATCCAGCGTCACCGTGACCAGTTGGAACCCGCGGCGATCCTCGACCTGGTGGATCGGATCGGTCGCCATGCCGGGGATCTGGAACGGTTGATCGACCAACTCATCGACGTCGCCAAGATCGAACGCGGCGCACGGTTCGTCCCGACGATGGCTGCGCTCAGTCTTGACGGGGCGATCGCTGATGCCGTCGAAGCCGTTGAGCAGGTGCTTGTGGGTCGCGAGGTCAGCACCGACGTCCCGGCGGTGGAGATCAACGGCGATCCCGACTTCCTGAACCGCATCATGGCGAACCTGCTGACCAATGCGGTCAAGTACTCCGAGCCCGGCACGCCCATCTGGATCGAGGCCCGGGCCGACGCCTCACGAGTCGAGATCGTCGTTCGTGACGTCGGCATCGGGATCGATCCCAACGAGACCGTCCTGGCCTTCCAGCCGTTCTGGCGAGCCGGTCACGCGGTCGGCCAGGCCGTGCGGGGCATGGGCATCGGGCTGTCGTTGGTTCGCGAGTACGTCACCGCAATGTCGGGTGAGGTCGGCTGCCGACCGGGCCCGGAGGGCGTCGGCTCCGAGTTCTGGTTCCACCTGCCGCTGGCGGGCGTCAGCGTCGAGTGACGTGGTCAGGCGAGCGGTTCGACGAATTCCTCGGCGAACCGTTCCGTCGCGGCGATGCGCGCCTCCAGGGGTGAGGCGAAGGCGGGGTCGTTGACGTCCGCCATCATCCACGGAGCCCACATCATCGCGGTCACCCCAAGCTTGGCGAAGTGCCGATACAACTCGAGGTCGGGCCTCGCATAGAGGGTGACGACGATCTCGAAGCTGTCGCGATCGCGGCCTGCCTCGTCCAACAGATCGGTCACGCGGGTGACCATCTTCTCTGCCTCGTCGGGGGCGTAACCCGTCCCGATCCAGCCGTCGCCGCGGCCGATCGCACGACGCAGCGCAGGGGGTGAGTGGCCTCCGACGTACAGGGGGATCGCCTCGGCCGGCGTCGGCTCCATGCGCAGGCGATCGAAGTCGAAGTGGTCGCCGTGGAACTCCGTCCAGCCCGGCTTCCAGAGTTCACGCAGGGCGTCCATCATCTCGTCGAGGCGCCGGCCGCGTGAGGCGAAGTCCTGGCCGGTCTGGTCGAACTCGTCCTTGGACCATCCCGCACCGACGCCCATCGTGACTCGGCCCGGGGCAAGTGCGGCAAACGTGGAGACCTGCTTGGCGACAGTCATCAGGTCCCGGGCCGGCGCGACGTAGACGTTCGTGGAGAACTGCAGATCGGTCGTGACCGCGGCCATGGCGGACATGGTGACCCACGGGTCCGGCCAGGCGGTCTCGGGCTCCCAGATCGGTGCCCCATCCGGCGTGTAGGGATAGTCGGCGGTGCGGACCTCGGGCCAGAAGAGATGATCCGACATGGCGATGCCGTGCCAGCCCGAACGATCGGTGGCCTTGGCAAGCTCGAGGAGTTCGTCGGTCGGCAGGAAGGCGACGCCTTGCCAGAACTTCATGGGGCCCTCCCGGGCATCAGTGGAACCACTCACCAGCGTTGACGTCCAGGGCCGCGCCGGTGACGACACGGTTCAGGTCGCTGGAGAGCGCCAACGTCGCGTCGGCGATCTCGTCGGGCGTGGGCAGACGGCGCAGTGCGGTGCCCTCGGCGGTCTCGTCGTACACCGCCTGGGCAGAGACACCGCGTTCTTTCGCGAGGTGGTCGAACCAGAACTGCAGGCTCGGGCCCCAGATCCAGGAAGGCACGATGGCGTTGCACCGGATCCCGTGGAGGCCCTCTTCGTTGGCGTAGTGCTGCATGGTCGTCAGCAGCGCGCTCTTGGTCGCCGAGTAGACCCCGAAGTTGCGACGGACCCGACGCGCCGACAGCGACGCGATGAAGATGACGGAGCCCGACTGGGACGCTCGCATGGTCGGGAGCACGGCATCGGTCATGTTGACGGCGCCGAAGAGGTTGACGTCGAAGGCCGCCCGCCACGTCGCCGGGTCGGCATCGGCCAGGGGCTCCATGGGTGGTTGCCGGAAGGCGTTGTTGACCAGCACGTCGATCCGGCCGAACGACTCCAGACCAATCGCCACCAACGAGGCACAGGCCTCTGGCTTGGTCACGTCCGTGGACTGGTGGACGACCCGGCGTCCAAGCGCCTCGACCTCGGCAGCCACGGCCTGCAACTTCTCCGCCCCGCGTGCTCCGAGGACCAGGTCGGCGCCCTCGCGTGCGTAGGCCAGGGCCAACGATCTGCCCATGCCGGGGCCCACACCGGACACGATCGCGACCTTGCCGTCGAACAGCCCCATGCTCACGCCCCGCCGTCGGTGCTGCGCACGACCAGTTCGGCCATCCAGTGTGTCGCCTGGATGCGGCCCTCGATGCGCCAACCCTCCAGGGTCAGGCGCCAGCGGTCGTCGTACTGCCCGCCGACCAGGAGTCCCGGGCCGGGCTCGACACCGGCCTGGAGCAGGATCGTGTTGACCAGGAGCGAGGTGGACCTGGCGTGGTCGCCGTCGATCGTCACCCGGATGTTGGTGAGGCTGTGTTGCAGACGTCCGAGCGGCGAGAGCGACTCGCGGATCCAGTCGACGACCTCGGTGCGGGAGCCCACGGGACCACCGGAGCCGGTGTAGTCCAGCAGGGCGTCCTCGGTGAAGACGGCCGCCGCGCCAACCCAGTCGTGCGCGTCGATGGCTGCCGTGTAGGCATGCAGCACGTCGCCGATGGCCAGTCGGTCGGCGGCTCCTTCGATGTCGGGGATGCCCAGGCCGCTCATGACGCGACCATCATCGGATCGCCACCGGGTGCACGAGTCCGCCGACACCGCCGACGACCGGTTCGGGCGCCGCCACCAGCAACATGGCGTGACGCCCGTCGTCGGCGCAGGCGTCGGCGAGTTCGTCGAGGAAGAAGTTCTGCCCCTGGGTCAGCCCCATCTCGACGAGGTGCAGCAGGTGGACCGGGAGGAAGACGTCGTCTCGCTCACCCGGGAACGCTTCGAAGGTCAGGTTGTCCGTCGCGACGGCGGCGATGTCCCGACGGTGGAACCAGAGCGCGGCGTCGGTCCCGGGCCCTGCCGACGGGAAGGCGTACGCGATGCGATCGCCTGCGTCGAGGTGGCGTCCCTGGCCGGTGCGCAACAGCACGATGTCCCCGGCGGCGACCGTGACACCCGCGTGGGCCTCGGCGGCGTCGAGGTCGGCTGCCGTCACCACGTGGCCGGGGTCGAGCTGGTCGCCGCCAAGCGCCCGGGGCAGATCCAGCAGCACCCCACGTGAGGCCAATGGCCCGACATGTTCGATCCCGCAGCGGGCGGCGCCTGCCTCGGTGATGCAGGAGGACGGGTTGCCGTTCCAGTGCCGGCCGTCGTATCCGACGTGGGAGAGGGCGTCCCAGTGTGTGGCGGCCTGCAGTCCGACGTCGACGCGGTCGTCATTGACCGTGAAGGCGCTCGGGTCCCCGGTCATGGCGTGGTGCACCTGGGTCATGACGTGCGTCGGATTGTCCCGCCCCGGCACCAGGCCCGCCTGTGGGCCGTCCGCGGACAGGGCGAGGGCCAACGAGAAGCGACGACCGTCAACGACGTGGGAGGCGGCCGCACGAACGACGTCTGGTGTGACGAGGTTCAGGGTCCCGCGCTGGTCGTCGGAGCCCCAGCGGCCCCAGTTGTTGACCTGCTTCGCGAGGTCGAGGAAATCATCGGGCAACGGCACCGAGGACCTCCTGTGATGGCCGTGGCCCCGACCTTAGCCAAACTAGAACGTGTTACAGTTTCGAGCGATCCACCTTGTCCCGCGACGGCTTCACCGACCAGCGGGGCGCGACGCCCGGGAGCTGCATGGACCTCGACCTGACGGCCGAGCAGGAGGCCTTCCGAGAGGAGGTCCGTCGTTGGCTCCGCGCGAACGTGCCCGGCCCGCTGGCACCTCCGGGAACACCGGACGGCTTTGCGGCACACCTCGCGTGGGAGCGGCAACTGTCCGAGGCCGGCTTCGCGGCGATCCACTGGCCCGTCGAGTACGGGGGCCGGGGTGCCGGACCGGTCGAGCAGGCGGTGTTCGAGGAGGAATACCTGGGTGCGGGTGGTCCCGAACGCGTCACCGTCGTGGGTCACAACCTGTTCGGGCCAACGCTCATGCGCTGGGGGAGTGATGAGCAGCGAGCCCAGTGGTTGCCCGACGTGCTCTCCGCCAAGACCATCTGGTCGCAGGGGTACTCGGAGCCGGAGGCAGGCTCAGACCTCGCCAGTGTCCGCACGCGTGCGGTTCTCGACGAGGCTGCGGGAGAGTGGATCGTCGACGGCCAGAAGATCTGGACCTCGCACGGTGCCAGTTCCGACTGGATCTTTGCGCTGGTCCGGACCGATCCGACGGTCGCGAAGCACGCAGGGCTGACCTTCCTGGCAATGGACCTTCGCTCGCCCGGCGTCGAGGTCCGCCCGATCCGGCAGGTGGACGGAGACAGTGGTTTCGCCGAGGTCTTCTTCACCGGTGTCCGTGTTCCGCAGGACCAGGTGATCGGTGGCGTCGGCAACGGCTGGAAGGTGGCGATGACCGCGTTGGAGTTCGAGCGCGACGCCCCGGCCGCTGCGCCCGCCCGGTACTGGCGGGACCTCGACGAACTCACCGCCATCGCCAGGGCTCGCGGACTGCTGCGTGACGATCTCGTCCGCGACGATCTTGCTCGACTGCACGTCCAGGTCGCCTGCTATGAGCACCATGCGCAGCGGACACTGGCGACCCTGGTTGCCGGTGGCGACCTCGGGCACCTCTCCAGTGTCACCAAGCTGGCCTGGTCTGAGTTGGAGCGGGACCTGCACGAGACCGGGCTGCGACTGCTCGGTCCGCACGTCGACAGCCTCGACGACTCCGCCCTCCCGGATCCTGCGGGCTGGCGCATGCGGTACTGGTACGCCCGTGCGGCGACGATCTATGCCGGCACCTCCGAGATCCAGCGCAACATCATCGCGCGCCGGGTCCTCGACCTGCCGAAGGCCTCCTGATGGTCACGCGCGATGCCAACTTCAGTGACGAGCAGCACCAACTGGCCGATGTCGCCGGCGACCTGTTCTCCTCGATCAACCCGACCAGCCGCCTCCGCGCACTGTGGGACGGCGAGGCGCCGCGGGACCGGAAGGTCTGGCTGCAGCTCGCCGAACTCGGCCTCACCGGGATCGGTCTGCCGGCTCGCCACGGCGGCATGGAGGGTGGGCCTGCCGACCTGGTGATGGTGCTCGAGCAGGCAGGCCGCTGCCTGCTGCCCGAGCCCCTGGCGGAGACGGTCGCCGTGATCGCCCCGACCCTGGTCGACGCCGGGGGAGACCTGGCCGCGACCTGGCTGCCGCGCATCGCCGCGGGTGAGGCGATCGGGGCGCTGGCCTTCGACGGCATGCCCCACGTCCTCGACGTCGACGACGCCGACCTCATCCTCGTCGAGCGGCAGAACACCGTCTGGATCGCCGAGGGCGGGGCCGCCGCGACGCGCGTGCGTTCGGAGGACGGCACGCGTCGTCGCTTCCGTCGGCCGGAGCTGACCGGAACGATGCTCGGTGGAGCGGACCTGTTGGAGGCCGCGCGGACCCGTGCCGTTGCGGCATCAGCGGCCCAGCTGGTCGGGCTCATGGACGCCCTGGTGGTCCAGTGTGTGGACTACGCCAAGATCCGTCAGCAGTTCGACACCCCCATCGGTGCGTTCCAGGCGATCCAGCACAAGCTGGCCACCATGTTCGTCCTCGTCGAGTCCGCGCGGGGCGCCGCACGTCACGCGGCTCGCACGTTGCACCGCGGCGGCAAGGACGCCCACGAAGCAGCGCACGTGGCCAAGGCTGCGGCTGCCGAGGCCCATCGTCTGGTGAACGCGGAGGCCCTGCAGATCTTTGCCGGCATCGGCTTCACCTGGGAGCACGATCTGCACCTGTGGCTCAAGCGCGGACTCGCGCTGGAGGTCGAGCACGGCGGGGCCCGCGAGCACCGCAGGGCCCTCGCCAGCCATCTGCTGGACACCTGAAGCTTCACCAACTCCACGAGAGACAGGGGCGTCCATGGGCGTGCTCGACGGCAAGGTCATCGCGATCACCGGCGCGGCCGGCGGACTCGGGCGCGCGTATGCCGCGGCCTGCGCGGAGCAGGGGGCCCAGTTGGTCCTCAACGACATCGGCGCGAAGCGCGACGGGTCGGGGTTCGATCCCGCCATCGTGGACGAAGTCGTCGCCGACGTGAAGGCCCTGGGTGCCGAGGCGGTCGGCAACGCCGAGGACATCTCGACGGACGAGGGTGCCGCCCGGACGCTGGCCCAGGCGCTGGACACCTTCGGACGCGTCGACGGCCTCGTGAACTCTGGGGGCCTGCTTCGTGACCGGATGTTCGTGTCGATGGCTCCCGAAGAATGGGACGCCGTCATCGTCGGGCACCTGCGCTCCCATTTCGCCCCGATGCAGGCCTTCGCCGCCCACTGGCGCGAGGAGACCAAGCAGGGACGCACGCCCGATGCGTCGATCGTGACGACCACGTCCAACGCGGGGCTCTTCAGCCAGCCGGGTCAGTCGAACTACGCGGCTGCCAAGGCCGGGATCGCCGGGTTGACCGTCACGCTGGCCGACGAACTCGATCGCTACGGCGTCCGCGTGAACTCGATCTCTCCGGCCGCACGCACGCGGATGACCACCGAGGTCCCCGGCATGGCGGAGATGGTCGCCGCGCCTGAGGACCCCGACGCGTTCGACGTGTTCGACCCGGCCAACGTCGCCTCGGTCGTTGCGTGGATGCTCTCGCCGACCTGTCGCGCCACGGGCCAGGTCTTCTTCGTCCGTGGAGGCGAACTCAAGGTCCTGCGGGGCTGGCGCTACGCGCAGGAGCTGGACCGTCCCGGACGCTGGGACGTGGACGACCTCGATCGCCAGTTCGCGGACTTCGACTGGGAACGGACGCCTCGTGCCTGACACCCCACAGCCACCCCCGCCCCACGACCTGCTTGCCGGACGCCATGTCCTGGTGACGGCTGCGGCCGGGACGGGCATCGGGTTCGCCACGGCGCTGCGCGCTGCCCAGGAGGGCGCTCGCGTGGTGCTCTCCGACCGCCACGAGCGCCGCCTTGCCGAGGCGGTCGAGAAGATCGCATCGGAGGTCGGCGGGGACCCCATCGGCATCCCCTGCGACGTCACCGTGCAGGCGGACGTCGACCGACTCTTCGACGAGTCCATCGGTGCCCTCGGACACCTGGACGTGGTCGTGAACAACGCGGGGCTCGGTGGCACGGCCGACCTGGTCGACATGACTGACGAGCAGTGGGACGTCGTGCTCGACGTCACACTCACCGGCACCATGCGGTGCATGCGTCGCGCGCTGCAACACCTCCAGCCTCGCGGCAGTGGCGTCATCGTGAACAACGCCAGCGTGCTCGGGTGGCGCGCCCAGAAGGGGCAGTCGCACTACGCGGCAGCCAAGGCGGGGGTCATGGCGCTCACGCGCTGCGCCGCCGTCGAGGCCGCGCCCCATGGCGTTCGCATCAATGCGGTCGCCCCCTCCCTGGCGATGCATGCCTTCCTCGCCAAGGTCACGACCGATGAACTCCTGGCCGAACTCGAGGAGCGCGAGGCCTTCGGGCGTGCAGCCGAGCCATGGGAGATCGCCAACGTCATCACCTTCCTCGCCAGCGACTACTCGACCTACATGACCGGCGAGGTCGTCAGCGTCAGCAGCCAGCGGGCCTGACGGGCCCGTCCACCGACCGCAGCATCACGGAGCCACCATGGCACGCATCATCGAAGGACTCGAGGGCCTGCTGGCCGCCAAGGGCGACGACCTCGGCACGACCGAGTGGATGCAGATCACCCAGGACCGCGTCAACCAGTTCGCCGAGGCGACCGAGGACCGCCAGTGGATCCACGTCGATCCGGTGAAGGCCGCCGCAGACTCGCCCTTCGGCGGTCCCATCGCCCACGGCTTTCTGACGCTCTCGCTGATGAGCCACTTCCTGCCGCAGTTGGTCGAGGTCACCCAGATCTCGATGGGTGTGAACTACGGGCTCAACAAGGTGCGTTTCCCGGCGCCCGTCCCGGTCGGGGCGAACCTGCGGGCCCATGGCGTCATCGAGGACGTCGAGGAGGTCGGGGGACCGGGTGTGCAGGTGACCTGGGGCGTCACCCTGGAGGTCGAGGGACAGGCCAAGCCGTCCTGTGTCGCGCAGTTCCTCGCTCGCTACTACGCATGATCCGGAGCCGGTGGTAACTTGGCAAAACTAGAACACGTTCTAGTTTCGGTGTCGTGCAGATCAACGCACTGGCAGTTCCAGTCGAGAGGGAGGGCACGCGCCCATGGAGTTCGGAATCTTCCTGCAGGGCCACGTGCCGTCGAAGCGCGTGGAGGAGAACCCCGCCTTCGAGCACTACGCGCTGATGCGCGAGGTCGAGATCGCGAAGGCGGCCGACAAGGCCGGCTTCAAGTACGTCTGGGCGTCGGAGCACCACTTCCTGCAGGAGTACTCCCACCTCTCCGACTCCGGCGCGTTCCTCGCGTTCGTGGCAGCGCAGACGGACTACATCCACGTCGCCACCGGCATCCGCAATCTCTCCCCGAGGGTGAACCACCCGATCCGCGTGGCCGAAGAGGTCGCCATGATGGACCACCTCTCCGAGGGTCGGTTCGAGTTGGGGACGGGGCGCGGCGCGGGCTGGCACGAGGTCCAGGGCTTCGACATTCCTGACACGAAGGTCACCAAGGCCTGGTGGAACGAAGTCATCCGCGAGCTGCCCAAGATGTGGCGCTCCAACGAGTACGAGTTCGAAGGCGAGTTCTTCCGGGTCCCGGGCAAGCGGCAGATCCTGCCCAAGCCCTACCTGCACTCGCACCCTGCCATGTGGCAGGCGTGCGGCAACCCGGCGTCCTGGGAGAACGCCGGCCACATGGGGCTCGGCGCCATCGGCTTCTCCATCAGCACCATCGACTCCATGGCCCCCCGCGTCGAGGCCTACAAGAAGGCGCTGGCCTCGGCTGAGCCCGTCGGCGAGTGGGTCAACGACAACGTGATGGCGACCAACATCGCGATCTGCCTCGAGGACGGAGACCTTGCACGCAAGGTCATGGCGGAGTCCGGCACCGTGCGACTCCACGCGGGCGTGCACCGTTACCACTCGACCATGCCGAAGTCCGACCACATCCCGGACTGGCCCGAGGTCATGCCCGACCCGTCCGTCGAGATGATCGACCTCGGGATCCAGCATGGCTACATGGCCTGCGGCAACCCCGACGAGGTCATCGAGCAGCTCAAGCGTTACGAGGCCACGGGCATCGACCAGATCAGCTTCTCGCTGCCGGTCGACATCTCCCAGGAGCACTGCCTCGAGACCATCCGCCTGCTGGGCGAGCACGTGATCCCGAAGTTCGACAAGGACCGCGAGCACCGCACCACACGGATGCGTGCCTCGGCCGACGTGCCCAGCTGGGAGTCCCAGGTCGTCGCGCGCACCAGCGGCCCGGGCATCGAGCCGGATGCGACGGGCGTCCTGCCCGCCTGACCTGACGCCGAGGGCTGGCATCGGGCAGGATGGGGTTCCTGTCCCAGGAGCCAGCGTGTCCGACACCTCGTCATCCCTACCGGCGCCGCTGTGGCAGCGGCCTGCGGTCCTGCAGACGGCGGTGTGGGTCGGTCACCTCGCCCTGCCCCTGCTTGGGCTCTGGTGGTTGATCGCCCGCCCGGTGCTCGACCTGCGCTGGCAGGACAATCTGGCCCACCTCGCCATTGTCGGGTTGGGCTCCGCGGGTGCTCTGTGGCTGGGCGTGCGAATGGGGCAGGACGCGGACCGCGAGCACGACGCGAGGTTGCGACTGCTGTCCCTCGCGCTGGTCGCCGCTGCGGGCTTTCAACTCCTGCACGCCCTGGCCACCCCCTCGGTGCTGGTGGACGGACGAACCGCCGGCTTTGATGCCTCCTCGCCGATCGGGATGGTGGCCGCAGCGATCCTCGCGGCTGCGTCCGCGGTCGATCTCGACGGCCGGCTGGGTGCCTGGGTGGAGCGCAACCACCGACGGCTGCTGGCGGCCCTGATCGCGACGATGGCCGCCTGGTTCCTCGTTTCCGTCACGGGCCTGCCGCCGCTGGACCGTCCCTTCACGATCGAGTCGACCCGAGGCGTGCTGTGGGGTGCCGCGGCCTTCAGCGTCCTGCTGTACGGCGGAACCGCCTGGTCCTACTTCCAGGTGCACCGTCGACGCCCGTCGGTGATGCTGCTCGGCGTGGTCACCTCGCTGGCCCTGCTCGCGGAGACGATGGTGGTGCTGGCCTCGAGCCGCACGTGGATGATCTCGTGGTGGGAGTGGCACGTGCTGCAGGCCCTGGCCTTCGGGTTCCTCGCCTACGCCACGCGCACGCAGCAGCGTCGCGAGGGGACGAGCACGGGGCTCTTCCGGTCCGTCGGACTCGACGAGACCGTCCAACGTGTGCAACGAGGCCACCGTGAGGCGCTGGAGGCACTCGTGGGATCGCTGCGGGGCGCTGACGTCGGGGGCGCTGCCGGCCATGCACAGCACGTTGCCCAGCAGTTCCAGCTGACCGAGGCGCAGCGGGACGTGCTGGGGGAGAGCGCCGACCTGTACGGCGAGCTCGACGTGCTGTTCCGCTCCTATGTCTCTCCAGATGTGGCCGAGGCGCTGGTGGCGGACCCCTCTCAGGCAGACCTGGGCGGGCGCACGGCCGTCGTCACCGTGCTCATGGCCGACCTGCAGGGCTTCACGGCCTACGCGGAGCGCGAGGACCCGTCGGCGGTCGTCGGGCTCCTGAACGAGTACTTCGGCGTCATCGTCCCGCTCATCCTCGAGGAGGGCGGCACCGTCGTGCAGTTCGTCGGCGATGCCGTGATGGCGGTGTTCAACGCCCCGAAGGAGCAGGCCGACCACGCCCGTCGGGCCGTCGCCTGTGGGCTGCGGATCCAGGAGGCGGTCGTGCTCGTTGCCGAGGCACACCCGGGTGCGCCCCGGTTCCGGGTTGGCATCAACACGGGCCCGGCGCTGGTCGGCAACGTCGGGGCCGCACAGATGCGCAACTTCACGGCCATCGGCGACACCACCAACACGGCCGCCCGGATCGAGGCGCTGGCCACGGTTGGAACCGTGGCCGTCAGTGCGGCCACCCTGGCGGCGGCCGGAGACGGTGTACGGAGCCGCTCACTGGGAGCGATCGAGGTCAAGAACCGGGTCGAGCCCGTCCAGGTGCACGTCGTCGAGCAGCTGGCCTGACGGTCAGCGGCTGTCCTTGCCGCTCTCGACGTAGCGCACGCACTGGCCTTGGTTGGCGAACCTGAACTCCTGCCAGCCGCCGCTCTTGCAGTCGTCCTTCGTCGTTGGCTGCTTCGGGTCGACCCGGAACGGGGTCCAGTCGAAGTCCCAGTCGCGCTCGCCGCCGAGTGCGAGACGGATCTCGACCGTGCTGGAGGCCTGGAACTGTCTGGTGATGCCGCTGGGGCATGCACCGCTGTTGGCCACACAGACCCCGGGGTAGATGACGTCACCGATGACGATCGGGTGCTCGTTGCCGTCGAGGACCACGCCGTCGATCCGGTACTCGAAGAAGCTGAGCCCCACGTACGCCTTGTGGAAGGTGAGCTCGACCCAGCCGGCGCCGACATCGGTCTGCTCCACCCAGGGCAACTCGTCCGCCGAGCCAGCCGTGGCCGCGTTGGCCGCGTTCGTCGAAGGGAACGTGTACGCGAAGGCCGCGCTGGCAAGCACGACCAAGAGCGTGAGTGTGGCGGTGGCCGTGGAGAGCACGGAGCGGCTGCGCATGGGATTGGCCCTTCGGGCGTGACCGGCAGGGGAGGGTGCCGGGGTTGCCCTACTAGTCAATCATGACCAGATGCCGCCCATCTGGCCGAACGGACAAAATGGCGCGCAAAAGCGAGGATGCCCCGGCGTGAGCCGGGGCATCCTCGTTGGTCTGTGTCACTCAAGTCAGAGCGGGGAGACCTTCTGGGCCTGCGGGCCCTTACGGCCTTCGCCGATCTCAAAGTTCACGCGCTGACCCTCGTCGAGCGACTTGTAGCCGCTCGTCTGGATCTCGGAGAAGTGGACGAAGAGGTCTTCGCCGCCACCGTCCGGCTCGATGAAGCCGAAGCCCTTGTCGGCCTTGAACCACTTGACTGTTCCTTCTGGCATTGCCTTGCTCCTGCGTCGGACACCTGGTTTCAATCTGAACTTGCTGACACGTGACATGGCGTCGCGCGCAGCTGGCGATCCGAACAAGGCAACCCTACGTGCTCCGCGCCCGTGGCGCACGCCCTTGTGTCGGGTGGTCGCCCACCGCCTGCCGGGAACAGGGCCTCAGGAGCCGCCGCCGGCAGGAACAGTCGCCGCCTCGACGTGCTGCCAGTGCTCCTCCGTGGTGCCCCAAGAGGCTCGCAGAGACCAAATTCGCTTCATCCACAGATGTAGGGGGTGCTCCCACGTGTACCCGATCGCCCCATGGACCTGCAGCGCGGCCTTGGCCGCCATGGCGGCGGATTCTCCGGCCACGGCCTTCGCCATCGACGCATGGAGGCCCGCCCGGGGGTCGCCGTTGGCCAGTGACCAGGCGGCCCGGTGGACCAGGGGGCGGGCGAACTCGACCTCGACCAGTGCGCTGGCGAGGTGGTGCTTGACGGCCTGGAAGGAGCCGATCGGCTTGCCGAACTGCTCGCGCTCCAGCGAGTAGGCCGTCGCCAGGTCGAGGCAGCGCCGCGCCGCGCCCAGCAGAACGGCCGCGCTGGCCCAGGCCCCACGACTGGCCGCGAGGCCCAGTGCCGCCCCGGCGTTCTCCGACAGGAGGGTGGTCTCTGACGTGGAGGCGTCGACGACGGCGGTCGGTCGCGCCCCGTCGAGGTTGGGCTGCGGCGTGATCTGCAGCGAGGTGCGATCTGCCACGTGGAGCTCGTTGCCACGCTGGAGCAGGACGCGGTCAGCCGTCCCGACGTGTGCGGGGTAGGGGTCGGCGTCGAGGGCCGGCACCACCAGGAGGTCACCGGCACTGATCGCCTCCAGCAGACCATGGGCTGCAGGCGTGTCGAGGCTGGAGAGGAGGGGCACGACGACGGCGGCCACCTCGAAGAGCGGCTCGGGGAGCCCCGCCCAGCCGGTGTGTTCCAACGGCAGGCAGAGATCAACCTCGTGCATGCCGAGGCCACCGTGCTCTGCGGGAGCCAGCAGGCCGACGAGGCCGAGGGAGGCCAGCGCCTTCCACCGCTCGGGGCGCGGGCCGTCGGTCCAGGCGGCGGCGACGTCCTCGGAGGTGCACTCGCCGGCGAGGAAGTCGCGGACGCCCTCGCTCAGCAGTTGCTGGTCCGACGTGAAGGAGAACTGCACGGTCAGCCCCTCGGGAGGCCGAGCAGGCGCTCGGCGATGATGTTGCGTTGGATCTCGTTGGTCCCGGCATAGATCGGTCCGGCGAGGGAGAACAGGAACCCGTCGGCCCAGGCCGACCCGTCGAGGCCGTCCAGCGCGGGTGCCTCGTCGAGCAGTCCACCCGCCGGGCCGCGGAGGTCAAGCGCGACCTCGTGCATCCGTCGGTCCATCTGGGACCAGAAGATCTTGTTGAGACTGGACTCGGGGCCGATCTCTTCGCCGGCGTTGACGCGCGAGACCGTCTGCTGGACGAACAGCTTGTACTGCTCCGCCTGGACCACGGCGCGAGCCACGTCGCGGCGGGCGATGGGGCCCGCATCGGCCTGTGCCTCGAGTTCGACGAGCCGACGGGCGGTCGCGCTGAACCGGCCGGGGGAGCGCAGCGACACACCGCGCTCGAACCCGGCGGTCGCCATGGCGACGTGCCAGCCCTTGCCCTCCGGACCGATCGTGTTCTCTTCGACGGGAACGCGGACGTCGTCGAAGAAGATCTCGGCAAATCCCGGGAGCCCGTCGAGTTGACGGATGGGTCGCACCTCGACGCCGGGAGCATCGAGGGGCACGACGATGAAGGACAGGCCACGGTGGCGTTCGGACTCCGGGTCGGAGCGGAAGAGGCAGAAGACCCAGTCGGCCCAGACCGCGCGGGTGGACCACGTCTTCTGTCCGGACAGGACCCACTCGTCACCGTCGCGTGTGGCCTTGGCCCGGACGGCCGCCATGTCGGACCCGGCGTTGGGCTCCGACCAGCCCTGGGCCCAGATCTCCGTGCCGGCACTCATCGGCGGGAGCCAGCGCTCCTTCTGCCAGTCGGTGCCGTACTCCATCAGGGTCGGAGCGAAGAGGAACAGGCCGTTCTGGTTCACCCGTCCCGGGCAGCCCGCTGCGTAGTACTCCTCTTCGAAGAGCAGCCACTGGTCCAACGTGGCCCCTCGACCGCCGTACTCGGTCGGCCAGGACACCGTGCCCCACCCGCCCTCGTGGAGCAGCGCCTCCCACTGCCGGTGGGCGGCGAAACCCTCCGCCGTGTCGAAGCCGACGCGCGGCGCCGCCGACGCGTGCTCGGCCAACCAGGCGCGGGCATCGTCGCGGAACGCCGTTTCATCGGAGGTCAGCGTCAGGTCCACGTCTTCTCCACGTCGTGCTCCGCGAGGTCCCGCGAAACGCGACGGTAGTCGTTTCTGACGACCCGTCAGAAACGACTCACTGCTGCTGTTGCTGCTCCGCGGCGGCGAGGCGGCGCAGTCGGACCTCGACGTCGACCTGGGCGTCCTCGGGCCCGACGTAGCTGCCGCGGAAGGGGGCGACGTCGTTGTAGTCGCGTCCCCGGCCGATGGTGATGTGGCGATGCCCGACGTTCTGGCGGTTGGTCGGGTCCAGCGCCATCCAGCCGGCGCCGGGGACCGCAGCCTCGAACCAGGCATGCGTGGCGACGATGACCTCGTTGCGATCGCTGTCGCTGCCGTCGCTGTCGTCCTCGGTGAACAGGTAGCCCGACACGTAACGCGCCGGGATCCCGACGGCACGGCAGAGGCTCACGGCAACGTGGGCGAAGTCCTGGCAGACACCCTGGCGCTGGTCGAAGGCCTGGGCTGCCGTGGTCGCGACGAAGGTCGCACCGGGCGTGTACTCGAGGGTCTTGGCAACCCATCGATGGATGGACAGGATTCCGTCGACGACATCGTCGCCCGCCAGCTCGATGCGCGACTTGGCGACCTCGACCATGTCCTTGCTGGGCTTGGTGAGCTTCGTGTGGCCAAGGAATTCGAAGTGCCGGTCGCGGAAACCGGGGTCCAGCAGGCTGGCGCGGTCAACCGCGGCCGCGATCACTTCCTGGTCGCGCGTCTCCACCGTGGCCTCGGTCACGATCGTCAGGGTCGTGTGTGGGGCACGGATGCCGAAGGTGTCGACATGGGTCCCCCAGTAGTCGACGTGGGCATTGCTGCGCGATGCCGGGTCGGTCATGACCCGGTAGTGCTGGACCTGCTGGTGAGCGTCGGAAGTCGGACAGGCCCGGATCTCGTTCTGCGATTCCAGCACTTCACCGGTGTAGCGGAACGTGGAGGTGTGGCGGACGTCGAAGCGCATCGTCAGGCCCCCATGGTGTGCAGTGCCCCGGAGGGCGCCTGGTGGAAGAAGTAGGGACCCATGAGCTCTGCCAGTTCGTTGCAGTCGTGCTCGACCTGGCCGAGCCAGGCATGCAGGCCGTCCTCGAGGACGGTGTCGAGTTCGACGAACTCGACCGTGGCACGCAGTCGCCCCGCCTGTCGGACCACCGAGTTCTCGGTGCCACTGGTCAGCTTGCGCAGGTTGCGCTCGACGTCCCGCAGACTGAAGAGCGTGGAGCGCGGGAACTCGTCACTGAGCAGCAGGAAGGCGACGACGTGTCGAGGGTCGGGCGACGCCCGGTGGAGCCGGCGATAGGCCTCAAGGGCCGACGCCGACCGGAGCGTGGCGACCCAGACGTGGAAGTCCAGGCCGGTCCCGGCCGTCAGTCGTTCGTAGCTGGCGGCGACCGTCCGAGCCGTCGAACCCGCGCGTTCCAGCGACTGTCCGAGGGTGAGGAATCGCCAGCCCTCGTCACGCGGGAGGGTTTCGTGGATCACACCGGTGATGAACTGGCAGCGATCGCGGACCGACGTGAGCACGTCGCCCGGGCGGTCGTCGAGTTCAATCGCGAGGTCGCGCCCCTGGAGGTCGAGGTAGAGGTTGTTCGAGGCCTCCCAGAGCTCCTTGGAGATGAGTTCTCGGACGCTGCGCAGGTTCTCCCGCAGGGCGGCGACGCTGCTGGCAACGGACCCGAGGTGCTCTCGATCGGAGACGAGGAACTCCAGCAGCGGTCCCCGCTCCAGTTCGTGACCACGTTCCTCGAAGGCCTCGGTGGCCGACAGCATCGCGAGCAGTGCGCCGCGAGCGGCGCTGCGTTCGTTGGGGGCGCCTTCGAGCAGGGCGGTGTGCGTCACATCGACGACGCGAGCCGTGTGCTCCGCGCGTTCGAGGTAGCGACCGGCCCAGAACAGGTTTTCGGCGAGTCTGGCAAGCATCATTGGTCCTGCTCCTGGACGACCCAGGTGTCCTTGGATCCTCCGCCCTGGGAGGAGTTGACGACGAGTGAGCCCTCCTTGAGGGCGACGCGCGTCAGCCCGCCCGGCAGGACCATCGTGTCCTGGCCGGCGATGACGAAGGGACGCAGGTCGACGTGGCGCCCTGCGAGGCGGCCGTTCGCCAACGTCGGGTGCCGCGAAAGCTGCACGACCTCCTGGGCGATCCAGTTGCGAGGGTCGTCCTCGATCGCTGCCCGGACCGTTGCGGTCTCTTCCTTGGTTGCCGTGGGGCCGATGTAGAGCCCGTAGCCGCCGGCCTCGGCGACCGGCTTGACGACCAGTTCCTCGAGCCGGGAGAGGACCTCG
This sequence comes from uncultured Nitriliruptoria bacterium, assembly GCA_965364815.1. Classification (GTDB taxonomy): domain Bacteria; phylum Actinomycetota; class Nitriliruptoria; order Nitriliruptorales; family Nitriliruptoraceae; genus CBDTZE01. The sequence goes on from CBDTZE010000001.1 coordinate 41,758, forward strand.
TTGCGCTGGTCGGCGTCCCAGAGCAAGTAGGTCGGAACGCTCTCCAGGATCGGTTCCTCGTCGAGGTAGTAGCGGATGAGGTCGGGGACGTAGGCGTAGAAGGCCTTGTCGTCGGCGACGCCGTTGCCCACGGCGTTCACGACGGTGACGTTGCCGGCGCGGGCCGCAGACATCAGGCCCTGCACACCCAGCGCGGAGTCGGGGCGGAAGACCACCGGGTCGAGGAAGTCGTCGTCGATGCGTCGGTAGACGACGTCGATGCGAGCCAGGCCGCGGGTCGTTCGCATGTAGAGCACGTGGTCGTCGACCACGAGGTCCCGGCCCTCGACCAACTCGATGCCCATCTGGCGAGCCAGGAAGGCGTGCTCGTAGTAGGCCGAGTTGTAGACGCCGGGTGTCAGCACGACGGCGCGGATGTTGTCGCCGGCCGAGGGAGGCGCCACGGACTGCAGCGCGTCACCGAGCATCCGGCCGTACTGCTCGACGGGGCGAACGGAGCCGCTGGCGAACATGCTGGGGAGCACCCGAGCCATGGCCGAGCGGTTCTCGAGGACGTACGAGACGCCGCTGGGGTTGCGAAGGTTGTCCTCCAACACTCGATAGACGCCGTCGTCACCCCGGACCAGGTCGACGCCTGCCACCAGGCAGCGCGCCGCGTGGGGCACGTTGATCCCGAACGCCTGGCGGCGGAAGCCGGAGGCCGTCTGGACCAGCCAGCGAGGAACAACGCCGTCATGGATGGCCGCCTGCTCGCCCACGTAGAGATCGTCGAGGAAACGGTTCAGCACGTTGACGCGCTGGATCAGGCCGCGTTCGAGGTGGTCCCACTCGTCCGCCGGGATGATGCGTGGCACCAGGTCCAGCGGGAAGGTCCGTTCCGTGCCCTCGTCGTCGTCATAGACGGTGAAGGTGACGCCTTGCGTGCGCTGCATCGACTGGCGCAGACGGTCGCGACGATCGAGTTCCTCAGACGACAGGCCGCGCAGTCGCCCGACCAGTTGCTCGTAGTGCGGGCGGGGCGTGCCGTCGTCGAGAAAGATCTCGTCGTAGAAGCCGCCGACGTCGTAGTCGTCGAACAGGGTCATGAAGGGGAGGTCCTCTTGTCGAGCACCTTGGACCTTAGGAGCGTGAGGCTGCTGGCGTGTGGCAAACGGTCACCTGGCTCCGGAATCGGACAGGGCGTCTTGGCTGGTGCCTGCGTGGGCAGGGGCCGCTCCTCGGTATTCTGACGACCCGTCAGAAACGCTCGTGGAGGGCTCGTGGGAACCAGCATGCCAGCGATCGACGGATGGTTCTCGACGGGTGACCAGCCAGCGTTGTCGGGGGGCCGGTGCACCGAGTGCGGGACCTTCACCTTCCCGCGCCGTGAAGGCATGTGCCCCAACCCGCACTGTGACGGTCGTGAACAGGACGAGGTGGCGTTGAGTCGCCGGGCGACGGTCTGGTCCTATGCGACCAACCACTACGACCCGCCGCCGCCTGCGGTCGTCCAGGCTCCGTACACGGTCGTCGCGGCGACCCTGGCGGACGAGTCCATGACGGTGCTGGGCCTGTTGGCCCCGGACGCCGCCGTTGCGGACATCCGGGTCGGGACCGAGGTCGAGGTCGTCCTGCGTGATCTTCACGTCGATGACGAAGGTGTGACCCGGACCATTTGGGCCTGGGCCCCCGTGGCCGCTGGCGAGGTGACGTCATGAGCAACCGTGACGTCCTGGTCGCCGGCGCCGGCATGCACCCGTGGGGCAAGTGGGGCCGCAGCTTCGTCGAGTACGGCGTTGTCGCGGCACGCGCCGCGCTGCAGGAGGCGGGGATCGCCTGGACCGACGTGCAGTTCGTCGCCGGGGCCGACACGATCCGCAACGGCTATCCCGGCTACGTGGCAGGTGCCACCTTCAGCCAGGCCATGGGTTGGACCGGCGCGAAGATCTCGTCGAGCTACGCCGCCTGCGCCTCGGGCTCCCAGGCCCTGGACTCCGCCCGCGCCCGGATCATGGCCGGGTTGTGCGACGTCGCGCTGGTCGTCGGTGCCGACACCACGCCGAAGGGCTTCCTGGCGCCAACAGGTGGCGACCGCCCCGACGACCCGGACTGGCTCCGGTTCCGACTCATGGGCGCGACCAACCCGACCTACTTCGCCTTCGAAGCCCGGCGACGGATGGACCTCTACGGGATGACCGACGAGGACCTCGCCGCGGTCAAGGTGAAGAACTCGCGGGCCGGGGCGCAGAACCCCAATGCTCGCTACCAGAAGGCGTTCACGGTCGAGGACGTGCTGGCCTCGCCCATGGTGTCCGATCCCCTGCGACTGCTGCACGTGTGTGCAACCAGTGACGGGGGAGCGGCCCTGGTCCTGGTCAGTCGCGAGTACGCCAAGCGTCACGGGATCGGCTCCGAGGCCCCGCGTGTCGCGGCGGTTTCCACGGCCACGCCGACCTACCCGAACACCAACGTGGAGATGCCCGACATCGCGACCGACTCCGCCGCGGTCGTTGCCGTCCCGCCCCGCCGGTTCCGACAGGACGTCGTCACCCAGGCGTACGAAGAAGCTGGGCTTGGCCCCGAGGACGTCTCCTTCGCCGAGGTCTACGACCTCTCCAGTGCGATGGAACTGTCCTGGATCGAGGACTGCGGTCTTGCAGCCGAGGGCGAGGCCGAGAAGCTCCTGCGGGCGGGTGACACCGCCATCGGCGGCCGCATGCCGGTCAATGCCTCAGGGGGACTGGGAGCGTTCGGGGAAGCCGTACCGGCCCAGGCCATCGCCCAGGTGTGCGAGCTGACGTGGCAGTTGCGCGGCGACGCGGGGCCGCGCCAGGTCGCGGGGGCCAGGGTGGGCATCACGGCCAACCAGGGATTGTTCGGGCACGGTTCCAGCGTTGTGCTCGTCAGGGACAAGCCCGCTTGACTCGCCAGCACGTCACAAGCCAGCCAGCGACAAGAACGAAGAGGAACGCCATGACCGAGGCCTACATCGTCGAAGCCGTCCGCACGCCCGTGGGTCGCCGGGGTGGGGGCCTCTCGGGGCTGCACACCGCGGACCTGGGTGCGCACGCCATCAAGGCGCTGATCGAGCGGTCGGGCGTCGACCCGGCTGCCGTTGACGACGTCGTCTGGGGCTGCCTCGACACGATCGGCTCGCAGGCGGGCAACGTCGGTCGGACCTCGTGGCTGGTCGCGGGCTACCCGGAGCACGTGCCCGGCGTGACGATCGACCGCCAGTGCGGCTCGTCGCAGCAGTCGGTGCACTTCGCGGCCCAGGCCGTGATGTCCGGAACGCAGGACATCGTCGTGGCCGGCGGCGCCCAGAACATGTCGCAGTTCCCGATTGCCTCGGCCATGGTCGTCGGCAAGGAGTACGGGCACGAGACACCCTTCAGCGAGTCGCCAGGCTGGCAGGCGCGGTACGGCGACCAGCCCGTGTCGCAGTTCCACGGTGCAGAACTGATCGCCGAGCAGTGGGGCATCTCCCGCGAGGAGCTGGACGCTTTCGCCTTCGAGTCCCACCAGCGCGCCATCCGCGCCATCGACGAGGGCCGCTTCAAGACGGAGATCGAGCCCATCGCCGGCGTCGACACCGACGAGGGGCCCCGCCGCGACACGACCCTGGAGAAGATGGCGTCGCTCAAGCCGCTCATGGAGGGCGGACGGATCACGGCCGCCGTCGCCAGCCAGATCTCCGACGGCGCTGCCGCGCTCCTCATCGCAAACGAGGACGCGGTCAAGCGCCACGGCCTGACCCCTCGTGCCCGGATCCATCACCTGACCGTCCTCGGCGAGGACCCGATCAAGATGCTGTCGGCGCCCATCCCCGCCACGCGTCGCGCGCTGGAGAAGACCGGACTGACACCCGATGACATCGACCTCGTCGAGATCAACGAGGCCTTCGCGCCGGTCGTCCTGGCGTGGCAGAAGGAACTTGGCTGGGACATGGACAAGGTCAATGTCAACGGCGGCGCGATCGCGCTGGGTCACCCCTTGGGCGCCACGGGCGCCAAGCTGATGACGACGCTCCTGCACGAGCTGGAACGGACCGGTGGCCGCTACGGCCTGCAGACGATGTGCGAGGGTGGTGGCGTCGCGAACGTGACCATCATCGAGCGGCTCTGATCACCGACGTGCCGACCTCGGCAGCGGATGCGGGCGGGGCCGGTCAGGCTCCGCCCGATCCGTTCGCCCCAGCGCAGCTCGGACCGATCCTCCTGCGCAACCGCATCGTCAAGGCGGCAACCCACGAGGGCATGGCGAGCGACGGCCAGGTCACCGATGCGCTGATCGACTTCCACCGCGCCCCGGCAGCCGGTGGTGTCGGGATGACGACGCTGGCCTACGTCTGTGCCTCGCCGGAGGGTCGGACCTACCGCAACCAGATCGTGGCCCAGGACGGGGCGCTGGCCGGGCTGCGTCGCCTGACCGACGCCGTGCATGCCGAGGGAGCGGCCGTCTCGATGCAGTTGGGGCACGCGGGGTGGTTCGCCAACCCGGCAGAGATGCGCGCCCCAGCCGTTGGCCCGTCGAGCCTCCCCAATCCTCACACCTTCCGGCCCACGAAGGCCGCCACCCCGCACGACCTCGCTCGCATCCGTGCCGACTTCCGGCGGTCGGGTGACGTGGCGCGCCGGGCCGGCTTCGACTCGGTCGAGGTCCACATGGGCCACGGCTATCTGCTGAGCCAGTTCCTGTCGCCGTTCACCAACCGGCGCCGCGATGCCTGGGGTGGCGACATCGAGGGTCGTGCTCGCTTCCCGCGCTCTGTCGTGTCGGCGGTCAGGGAGGGAGTGGGTCCCGACCTCGCCGTCACGGTGAAGCTCAACATGGAGGACGGCTTCCGCGGGGGGCTCACGGTCGACGACGCCGTGCAGGTCGCCCGGTGGCTGGCGCAGGATGGCGGGGTCGATGCGATCCAGCTGACCGGTGGCTTCACCGCCCGCACGCCGATGTACCTGCTGCGCGGTGAACCCCTCCTGCCTCGCATCGCGGCGGGGGAGACCGACCCGGTCCGCAAGGCCGCCCTGCGCGTCGGGTCCCTCATCCTGCGCGAGGACGCCACCTTCACGGAGGCCTATCTCCTGGCGACCGCACGGCGGTTCCTCGACGTGGGCCTGCCGCTGATGCTGCTTGGCGGCGTGACGCGTCGCGACACGATCGAACAGGCCATGTTCGAAGGGTTCGCGTTCGTGGCCATGGCCAGGGCGTTGCTGCACGACCCCGACCTCGTCAACCGGATGTCCCGCGACGGGCTCGCCGCCTCCGGCTGCATCCCCTGCAACGGCTGCATCCTGGAGATGGAACTGGGCCACGGCGCCCAGTGCGTGCGCCGGCCCGTCGACCAGCGCCCCGGGATCACCCAACCGGCCTGACGTCCTTGCTCAGGGTGCGGTCCAACCCATGGACGTCAGCAGTTCGAAGGCCTGGGCCACGTCGAACTCGGGGTCGGTCAGGGCCATCTGTGTGAGGCCCACGGTCGCGCCGCTGAGCATGGCGGCCAGGACGTCCGCCGGGACCGCGAGTTCGATGCCCAATCGGTCGGCCAGGTCGCTCAGCAGCGTCGTGATGCGCTGCAGCGAGGCTCGCTGGTGCTCGGCGAGACGTTGGCCGGCGTCCTCGGATCGCTGGGCGTGGAGCCAGGCTTCCGCGTCCAGCAGTGCTCCGCGGCGACCGGGGCGCAGCATCTCGACCAGGCCGTCGGCGACCTGTTGCGTGAGTTCCTCGACGCCCCGTTCCGCGACGTTGTCGATGAGTGCTTCGAAGTGGGCGAAGCGTTCCTCGGCGCGATGGTCGACGACGGCGAAGAAGAAGTCGTCCTTGGACCCGAAGTGGTCGTAGATGGCGCCCTTCGTGTAGCCGGCGGCCTCGGCGACGTCGTCCAGCGAGGCGCCATGGAAGCCACGGCCAGCGAAGACCTCCGCCCCGGCCTGCAGGAGCGCGAGACGGGTGCGCTCGCGTCGGGCGGCACCTCGGGAGGCGGCGGGTGCATCGGGCATCGGTGGCTCGTTGTGCGCTTGTGACTTGAAACATACTGACGAGTAGGTAACCTACTGACCAGTAGGTCGAGTCCCGAAAGGACACGACGGTGCCAGTCAACCCCTCCCGGCACAGCGAAGGCGACAACATGACCCGCATCGGCATGGCGATCGATCCCGACAGGCTGCACGTGATGCAGCGTCGTCGCGGCCGCATTCGTCGAGCCGTCGAAGGTCTGATCGCCGTCTTTGCTGTGCTGCTCCTGGCCGGCAACGTCGTCCTCGTCGAGCAGCGCGGGGCGTCCACGGCTGTGGACGAAGCAGCGTTGTTGGCCGAGTTCTCCTCGCCGCCGTCGTCCGAGGCCGATGCCGACCCGGCATCCGTGGTCGCCGCTCCGGACCTGGGTGTCCCCGCCGTTGACGGCGAGGCCGGGCCGGCCACGGCAGGCGACGATGGCAAGACGCAGTCAGCCCAGGACACGGACGAGACCGTCGCTGACGACGGTTCCGCGACGCCTGCGGGCGAGCCCGCTGCCGGCGCTGCCGCGGAAGGCGACAAGCCGGGCTCGTCACCCGCAGCGCGCCCGAGTCCTGCGGAGGCCCCAGCGGCCCAGTCGCCGGCACCGCCCCCGCCCGCTGCCAAGGTCTTCGCCGTCCCGGCCCGTGGGGTCTATGCCTACGCCACGGAGGGTTGGGAGAAGATCTCCCTTGGCGGAGCACGACATGACTATCCGGAGCGCACCTTCGCGGTCATCGAGCCGAAGGGTGGTTGCGAGTGGACCTTCGACCACCGCGTCCTCGAGGAGAAGCGCACGGTGAACACCTACTGCCACGAGGGCCCTGACCAGAGCGTCGTGGCCTACGACGGCTGGGTGACCTTCTTCGGCTCGACCGCGGAGTCGCACTACACGTGCACGGGGACGCGAGCCGATCGGCGGGACCAGCCCGGCGCCAAGCACCAGAGCCAGTGCACGGACGGCGACGCCACCACGTCCGACGTCACGACCTACCTGGGACTCCAGGAGTTGGTCATCGGGGGGACGTCGGTTCGTGCCATGGCGTACTCGACGGACACCGTCATCAAGGGCTCGATCACCGGAACCAGCCACACCTCGGTGTGGCTCCGCCCCGAGGACGGTCTGCCCTTGCGCATCGAACGCGACACCGAGACCTCCACCTACGAATTCGGCACCGACGTGGACTACGTCGAGCACGCCGTCTTCATGGCCGAGTCGCTGGAGCCCCGTCGCTGACACGGACGGCGACCTGGGCATCGGCCTCTTCCTCGACGCGAGGCAGTCGGACCACGAAGGAAGCGCCGCCCAACTCGCCGCGCCGGACGTCGACGGAGCCGCCGTGGAGTTCGGCGAAGCGCGAGACCAGTGACAGCCCGATCCCGGTGCCCGGCGATGGGCTGTGCGCGGAGTCGTGACCCTGGGCGAAGGGTTGGAACGCGCTGATCTCGTCGACGCCCTGGAGCCCTGGACCGTCATCCTCGACCGTCACCTCGACGGCGGCGTCGTGACCAGCGACGGTGACGAGGATGCGAGTGCCCGGCGGCGTGTGCTTGGTGGCGTTGCCGACGAGGTTCTCCACAATGCGTTCGATCTTGCTGGCTTCGACCCTGATGACGACGTCGCCCTGGATCACGACGTCCACCTGGTGACGAGGAGTCGTGGTCTCGGCCACGACGGTGGCAACGAGTTCGCCGAGGTCGGTCTGGCCTCGCAACGGGGCGATGACCCCGCGCGAGATCCGATCGATGTCCAGCAGGTTCGTCAGCAGGACGTCCAGTCGCGTCGCGTTGCGACCGACGCCGTCGAGCATCTCCGTTGTCTGCTCCGGGGTGAGCGTCCCCTGCCTCGCCCGCAAGGTCTCGATGTAGCCGACGACCCCGGTCAAGGGCGTGCGCAACTCATGGCTGACCGCGCGCAGGAAGGTGGTTCGGAGGTGGTCGAGTTCCTGGAGTTTCGCCACTGCCGCGTGCTCCGCCAGCAGCAGGTCGGTGTGCCGTCGACCCGCACGACCAACAAGTGCGCCGACGGCGGCGATCCCACCCGTCACCACGATCCAGTGAGCGACCGCGTTCGGCGTCCCGACGACCTGGAGAGCCGCCGCGTTCGCAGCGGCCGCCAGCAGCACCTGGGCGGCCGCCATCGGGGCGCGCAGGTAGTAGAAGCTGAACATGCTGACGAAGGCGTAGAGCACGCTGAACGGAGCCGCGCCCTCGGGGCCGGAGGCAATCAGGGTCGCCGTGATGTTGGCCGTGCCGAGCAGGCAGAGAAGGGGGAAGACCCGTCGGGGGAGTCGGAGGCGTTCGGGCAGGCCAAGCAGGACTCCCGCGGCGGCGATGGCCACGGCGGTCGTCACGAGAAGCATCGCGCGGTTCATCTCCGGCCAGCTGCTCACGGCCAGCACGGCCACGATCAGGAGCCCGCCGGTCAGGAACAAGCCCCCGCCGACATGGTGCATGTCGCGCAGGAGCAGGCGGTCGATCTCGACGTCGGTCGAGACCCGGGCGTCGCCCGGAGATGGTGATGCGATCACGTGTGCCCCGTCGGCACGACGCGTCAGCAGGCAAGTGCCCCGTGGCCGATCAGGCGGCTCCCTCGACCCGTGCGGAGGTGGCCGCCAGGCGGTGCAGGACACCCTCGGCCTGGGTGACGATCCTGGTGAGGAGCTCGTCGACCGTCGGCAGGTCGTCAATGACGCCAACCACTTGCCCGGACGACATGACGCCGAGGTCGGGGCGGCCGTCGACCATGGCGGCCTTGAGGAGCATCGGGGTGTTGGCGGCCATCAGGACCTGGCCCCAGGTGAGCTCGTGCGACTTCTTCATGGCCAGTCCCTCACGCAGCATGGCGCTGATCGGCGTGCCGCTGAGCTTGCGGAAGGCCAGGGCGTTCTGCAGTGAGCGGATCGCGCCGGCAACGTTCCCAGAAGCCTCGAGCTGCGCCACCAGTTCGGTCTTCAGGACGCGGTGGGGAACACCGTCGACCTTCGTGGTCCGGACCGTCTCGCCGACGGCACGGTCGAGGTAGAACGCCTTGACGGCCTCGGGGACCGTCGACTCCTTGGTCAGCAGGAAGCGCGTGCCCATGGCGATCCCGGACGCCCCGTACGCCATCGCGGCGACCAGGCCGCGGCCGTCGAAGTAGCCGCCAGCGGCCACGACGGGCACGTCCACGGCATCGACAACCTGAGGAAGGAGCAGCGAGGTGGGGACGTCGCCGGTGTGGCCGCCGCCCTCGCCACCCTGGATGAGCACGGCGTCAACGCCCATGGCGGCGACCTTCTCCGCATGGCGACGCCGACCGATCGACGGCATGACGATGACGCCCGCGTCCTTGAGCCGGGCGATCAGGTCCGCCTTGGGTGCCAGCGCGAACGATCCCACCTTGACGCCCCTGTCGATGAGCAGGTCGATGCGCTTGCCGGCATCCGGGGCATCGGCGCGCAGATTGACACCGAAGGGCTTGTCCGTGCGAGCGAGGACCTCGTCAACGGCCGTTGCGAGCTGCTCGTAGGTCATCGTCGCGCCGGCGAGGATTCCCAGGCCGCCGGCCTCCGCGGTGGCGACGACCAGGCGTGGACCGGCGACCCAGCCCATGCCCGTCTGGACGATGGGATGCTTCACGCCGACCAGGTCGGTGAAGGCCGTGGAGATGGTCACGCGTCGGGCACTTCACGGAACCGCTTGCCGGACGGGTCCAGCCACGCCAGCAGTTCCAGTTCACGCTCAGACGGCGATCGGGTCGTGGGCACGTCGGCCGGGATGTCCAGGTCGAAGCCCGTGGCCGCAACGACGTCCGCGACCTCGACACCGGGGTGCGTGGACACCAGGCGCATGGTGCCGTCGGGACCCAACAGGTCCAGCACGGCGAGGTTGGTGACGACGGCGCGCAGTTCGTGGAAGTCACGGACGGCGGGCTCGGCGGCGGCACGGTCGGTCCCCAGGCCCGACACGAAGTCGACCTCGGAGACGAAGATCTTGGGGGAGTGGCCCGCGACCCAGTAGCTGGTCGTGTGGTTGGCGGTGTTCCCCGGGGCGCCGCGCGCCCCGAGCAACTGGACCTTCGGCTGCTTCCAGTCCCCGATGGCGGAGATGTTCTGGTTGCCGTGGGCGTCGATCTGGGTGGCGCCCATCATCACGTGGCGCGTGCCGGCGTTGACGACCGCGAAGACGTCGCGGAAGGGCAGCCAGCCCTCCTTCGTCTGTGAGGCCTCCTGGCCCAGCGGTGTCGGTCCGGTGAGGAACTGCGCCTCGCCGTCGGAGAGGAGCAGGTCGGGCTCGGTCGTGGACCACGCCAGCAACGCACCCAGTCGGGGCGTGAGTCCCATGGGGGAAATGACCCGTCCGCCGTCCCCGGCAAAGCAGTCGGCAACCGCGGCGACGCAGACATCGGCCCGGCGGGGGGCGGTCATGACGCCACCTCGGCACGGTGCGCGACGAGTCGCTCCTGGAAGGTCGGTTCGTCCACGTCGATCCAGTTCTTGCGGAAGTCGGCCCACGCTGCCGGGTCCTTGGCGGTGGCGGCGTAGAGCTTCTGGAAGGCCTCGTCGCGGTCGTAGTCCGGCTCACACGAGGTGAAGTGCGCCCCACCCGGTGCTTCGACGATCCCGTCAACCATGGAGCGGTTCACGCGCAGCGTGTGGATCGAGCCCTCGTCCAGGAGCGCCTCCGTGGCCACGATGCGCTCGCAGGAGACGAAGCGCTTCTTCGCGGCCAGCAGGAACAGGTCGTCGAAGTAGAGATCCGGGCCGAGATACTGCGCGTTGCCGCGGGCGTCACCGCGGTTCATGTGGACCAGTGCGACGTCCAACTCGAGGGCAGGAACGGCCACGAGGTCCGGTCCGTCGTACGGGTCGGTGACGGTGCGAAGGTCCGGGTTGACGTCCAGGACCGACGAGCCCAGGCCCGCACGGGTCGGGAGGAACGGCAGTCGGTTCGCCGCGGCGAACAGCCCCCAGTAGAACATGCCCTCGTCGTACTCGACGGCCTGGACACGGCCTTCCTGGCGGGCCGCGCGGAAGTGGGGCTCCAAGGGGATGGAGTCAAGGGACACGAAGCCGTAGACGACCTTGGTGGCCTGGCCAGTGGCGCAGAGCATCCCGATGTCGGGGCCGCCGTAGCTGACGATCGTCAGGTCGGTCAGGCCCGACCGCGCGATCGCCCGGACCAAGGCCATGGGCTTGCGGCGGGAGCCCCAGCCGCCGATCCCGATGGTCATGCCGGATTCGAGTTGGCCGACGACGTCGTCGATCGACATCGTCCGGTCCGTCGGCTGGGGGAGGTCGGCGGGTGTGGTCACAGGCAGGTCCTGGGGGTGGGATGCACGAGCACCGTCACTGGTCGAAGTTGGCGTCGCGCTTGTCGACGAAGGCCTGGCGGGCCTCGTCCGCTGCCCCGCGAAGGGTGAGCTCGTAGGTCAGGCCCTGCTCGAAGCGATAGGACGGGCGAGGGTCGACCGGGTCGATGCCCGTGAGCGCTTCCTTGGCCCGACGGATGATGGTCGGCGACTTCTCCGCGATGCTGGCGGCGACCCGCCTGGCCGTGGCGTCGAGGTCGTCGCGCGGGACGACTTCCAGCACGGAACCGAAGGCATGCAGCTCCGCCGCCGTCGCGTTCTGGGCCAGGTAGACCATCGCCCGCATCCGGTGCTGGGGGACCAGGCGGGCGAGGTGCGTCGCCGCGCCCAAGGCGCCGCGGTCGACCTCGGGAAGCCCGAAGTAGGCGTCCTCGCTTGCGACCACG
>CBDTZE010000002.1:0-27335 GCA_965364815.1 uncultured Nitriliruptoria bacterium
AGACGATCCATACCATGGGCCGCGGCGATGTCAAGGTCTTCGTCGGCATGGGCGGGAACTTCGTGTCGGCCACACCGGACACCCACGCGACCGCCCGGGCGCTGCAGGGTTGCCGCCTGACGGTCCAGGTCTCGACCACCCTGAACCGTTCACACCTCGTGACCGGGGAGACCGCGCTGCTGCTCCCGACCGTGACCCGGCCCGAACTGCACCGCACGGTTGCGGGTGAGCAGTTCGTCACCGTCGAGAACTCCATGGGCATCGTTCATGCGTCGCACGGCCACCTTGCACCGGCGTCGGAGCACCTGATGCATGAGGTCCAGATCGTCGCCGGCATGGCCCGCGCGACCCTGGGCCAGTCATCGACGATCGACTGGGAGGGACTGGCTGCCGACCACGACGCCATCCGCGACGCCATCGAGGCCGTCGTTGACGGCTTCGACGACATGAACGCCCGGGTTCGTGAGCCCGGCGGCTTCGCCCTCCCCAACGGGCCGCGCATCGGCGTGTTCACCACGGACGACCGACTGGCGCACCTGACCACCTACCCGGTCCCGACCAGCCACGTCCCCGACGGCCACCTGCTGCTGATGACGATCCGCAGCCACGACCAGTTCAACACCCACCTGTACGGGGAGGACGACCGCTACCGCGGCATCCACGACGAACGCCGCGTCGTGTTCTGCAGTCAGCACGACCTCGACCTCGCCGGCCTCGTCGGCGGCGACGTCGTCGATCTCGTGTCCACGTTCGACGAGGTCGAGCGCCGGGCCAACCGATTCGTGGTCGTGCCCTACGCGATTCCCCGAGGGTGCGTCGCCGCCTACTTCCCGGAGGCGAACCCGGTCGTCCCACTGGACCACACGGCCCGTGGGTCGAACACGCCGGCAAGCAAGTCCATCCCCGTCCGTCTGGTTCCCGTGGGGGAGCGAGTTGCGCTGAGCTGAGCGCACGGCGCAGGCAGGCAGGGTGGAGGACCCGTCGCGTCGAAACACCCTTGCATGAGCTCCTTCACGCGCACCCTGGCCCTGACCGCCACCGCTGGCCTCGTCGCCGGTCTGTTCGCGGCCGGCCCAGTCGCGACGGCTCCGACGCCTGCAGCGGCGACCTGGCACGGCACCGTGCGCGGCGACCTCACGCCCACGTCGGTGGACGTGGACGGTCTCGACGGGTTTGCCCTGGCTCGCGTGGCCCTCGCTGAACAGGCCACGATCCTCGACGTCGACGCCGACGCGTTCCACTTCGACCACGTCACGACCTCGGCCCTGGGCTTCCACGTCCGGGGCGCCGAGTACCGGGGCGGCGTCGCCGTGACGGGAACGTCAGCGGCCGTCCACGTCATCGACGGCCGGGTCTGGCAGGTCGAGGCTCGCGGCTCCTCCCTGGCCGGGACCGCCGCGCTGACTGCCGTCACCGCTGAGCACGCACGACGCACCGGCCTCGCGTCCCTGGGTGTCGAGACAGACGGCCAGACCACCTGGGTCGACGTGGACCGCCGGCTCACCCCGATGGGCGACACCCTGGTCGACACCTGGCGGGTCCACGTGACCTCCCTCGCCGGCATCGCCGCCACGGTCCTGGTCGCCGCAGAGGACGGGGCCGTCCTCGCGGTCGAGGACCAGCGCCAGTTCGCCGACGGCACGGCGATGGTCTTCGACCCCAACCCGGTCGTGCATCACCAGGACAGCTCGCTGCGCCAGCCCGGCTTCGACATCGGCGGGGTCGACAGCGACCTGCCCGACGACCATCTCAACGCCGCACGCGTCCCACTGGCCGTGCTCGACGTCGACGTGCCGGCGCTTGCACGGGCACGCATCGTGGGCCCCTGGGTCGACGTGCGCGCCCCCGCACCCCTGTCGGCGGGCGCCGAGGCGTCACCCAACTTCGACTTCGGCCGTGAGGACCCCCGGTTCGAGGCCGCGATGTCCTACGCCCACATCGACCGCGCCCAGCGCTACTTCCAGGACGTCCTGGGTCTGACCGGCGTCAACGACGAGAGCCAACTGGTCATCGCGATCCCGGTGCAGGGCTTCGACAACAGCTTCTACCAGCCCGGCAATGACCTGATGCTGCTGGGCTCCGGTGGCGTGGACGACGGCGAGGACGCCGAGGTCATCCTGCACGAGTACGGCCACGCCATCCACGACGCGCAGGTCCCCGGTTGGGGCAAGCACGCCGAGGGCGGCGCCATGGGGGAGGGCTTCGGCGACTTCCTGGCCGCAGCCTTCTACGCCCGCACGTCGTCAAAGGGCTTCCAGGACGCCTGCATCGCCGACTGGGACGCGACCTCGTACAGCAACGACGACCCGCCCTGTCTGCGTCGCACGGACTCCGCCAAGCACTGGCCCGAGGACCGGAGAGGCGCCGTTCACGACGACGGCGAGGTCTGGTCACAGTTCCTCTGGAACATCCGCGCCCGCCTGGCCGACGGCCGCGGCCTTGCCGCCGAGCAGGCCCGCAGCGACCGCGCCCTGCGCCTGCTGCTGACCTCCCACACCTTCCTCACCCCGACGGCGACGTTCAACGACGCCGCGACGGCACTGGACACCGCAGCGTTCGCCCTGGGCGACGCCAAGGCATCCAGGATCGTGCGGGAAGAGGCCGCGAGAATCGGCTTCGAGGTCGAATGAGCCGCTAGGTTTCACCCTGTCTCCCGTGGAGGTCTGAGGTCAGCGAACGTCCGAACGTCCTGCTGGTGGACGACGATCCCGATCTGCTCCTGCTCCTGCGGCGGGTGCTCTCCGACGACTATGCCGTCGAGACCGCCCAGGACGGTGAAGCCGCCTGGGACCGGCTCATGGACGCCGACAAGCAGCGTCCCGACCTCGTGGTCTGCGACGTCATGATGCCCCGCATGCGAGGCGACGACCTCGTCAAGCGGATCACCGAGCAGCCCAGCCTCGATGGTGTCCCGGTCATCCTGTTGACCGGCAACGACAACCGCGAGATGCGCTTGGACATGCTCAGCCTCGGCGTGGCGGACTACCTGCCCAAGCCCTTCCCGCCGGGCGAACTCCAACTGCGTGTCCGCAACACCCTGCGCGACGTGATGCTCATGCGGGAACTGAGTGAGGCACGGCTGGAGGCTGAGACCGCCAACCGAGGTCTTCGCGAGGTCAACGCCGAGCTGGACCGGTTCGCTGCCGCTGCCGCACACGACCTGCAGGCACCCCTGGCCAACATCGCCAGCTACGCCAACCTGGTCGTTGGTGGCATGGTCACGGACCCGGAGAAGCGGGACAAGCTCCTGCGGTCGATCGCAGAGAACGCCGAACGCGCCGGGGTCCTCGTGACCGAACTCCTGACGCATGCCCGCACGGTCGCCAACTCGGATGACGAGGCCGCCGTGGACATCGCGCGCGTCGCCTCCGCCGCGGTGCAACACCTCGAGACCACCTTCGACGAGGCCCACGCCCACCTCATCATGACCGGGACGATGCCCTACATCCGTGCCCGCCCCGTGGCCATCGAACGCCTCCTGCTCAACCTGTTCTCCAACGCCGTGAAGTACCGGGACCCGGAACGTCCGCCGATGATCGAGATCTCTGCGCGACCTTCCGATGATCCCCGGATGGTCGAGGTCATCGTGGCCGACAACGGCCAGGGCATCCCGGTGGATGACCGGGAGAAGGTCTTCGGCTTGGGGGAGATGGGCACCGCGAAGTCCCCAGAGGGCGGCACCGGCATCGGGCTCGCCACGGTGCGCGCCGTCGTCAACCGGCACGGAGGCCGGATCTGGCTGGACGACAACAAGCCCCACGGGCTGCGCGTCCACTTCACGGTTCCCGCTGCCTGAGGCGTCAGCCCGGGAAGACCTGGCGGACCCGCCCGCTGTCGACGTCGTAGACGAGGCCCCAGACGCGCACGTCGTCCGGCGTGAAGGGGCTGCCCAGCACCCGGGCGACGTCCTCACGGATGCCGCGGTCCTCGTCCTTCATCGTCATCAGGTCGAGCGACGACGCGTCAGCACCGGACACCTCGTTGATCCGACGGCGCAGGACCTCGTCGTCGGTCACCATCGAGCAGTCGGTGTGGTGCAGGACCACGATCTCGCGAGTGCCCGCCATGTTGTTGGACACCGCCAGCGATCGCAGGGCATCGTCGGACGCCCGGCCGCCCGCGTTGCGCGTGACCTCGGCGTCCCCGACCTCGAGCCCGAAGATCCGACAGGGATCGATCCGCGCATCCATGCACGTCAGGATCACGACGCCCAGCAGCGTGGAACGACCCCCGACGGGGAGGTGGTCGGCGGCATGGCGCTCGTTGGCGCGCAACATGTCGTCGAGTGGGCTCGGCTGCGGGTCGATCTCCATGCGGCGCACCTTAGTGGACGGGCCCGGTGGACTCAGGCCGTCGCATCGAGTTGCCGGGCGGCCATGGTCCGCTGGAGTTGGTCGCGCTGTTCCAGCAGGGCACGACGGATCGGACCGGGGAGTTCGTCCCCGGCAAGGTGCTCGTCGAGTTGATGCAGGAGCGCCTGGTCTGGCGTCGCGTGCGGGAAGGTCGCCTCGACGAACTCGACGGCGACGTCCATGCCACGCGACGTTGCGATCGTGGGGAGCACGGCGAAGTACGGCTCACGAAAGCTGGCCAGGAGCTTGTCCTGGTGCAGGTGACCGAAGCCCCGGTAGAGCTCGCGTGCCATGGTGTGCGAGAGGTCCTCACTGGCGACGAGGCGTTCCCAGGCGGAACGCTTCTCGTCTGGGTCCGGGAGGCTTGCGCGTGCGGCTGCGGCCGCGCGTTCACCGAGGTCCGTGGGGTCTCGCAGGAGTTCCTCCTCGATACGCGCCACGTCCACGGCACCCACCGATGCCAACGAGGTCACGAGGTGCCAACGCATGTCCGTGTCGAGACTGGCGCCGGGGATCTCCAACGAGCCGTCGAGCACGGCCGCGACGTCCTCGAGCTGTTGACCACTGCGGCTGGTGAGGGACCAGTGACGCAGCCACGCCAGCTGATGGTCGGACCCCGGCTCGGCGGCGTCGAGCTCCCGGCGAGCGTTCTCGGACAGCTTGACCATCGCCGCAGCCCGGTTCTCCGGCGCCCCGTAGCGGTCGATTGCCGCAGAGGCACGAGCGAGGAGGCGCTGCAGGACCCCCACCTCGGTCTCGGTTCCGGCGTTGCGAACCACCTGTTCGGCGTAGCGGCGGGCCGGCAGTTGGCCGTCGCGCACCATGTCCCACGTCGTGGCCCAGACCGAGGCACGCGCCAACGGGTCCTCGACGGAGCCCAGACGCTCTGTCGCGGTCGCCGTCGACGCAGGGTCGAGGACGACCTTTGCATAGGTGAGGTCTGCGTCGTTGATCACCAGAAGATCGGGCGCGGGCTGGTCCGCGAGCTCGTCGATGACGATGGACTCCCCGATGAGGTCGACCTCGGCATCGGCATAACGCCGGATGACGTCATCGCCGCGGTAGAGACCGACGCGGATGCGATGGCGGCGGGGCGCCGGCTCCTCGTCGCCCTGGATCTGCGTGATCGTGATCGGGCCGCAGAGGTCCCCCTCGGGGCGCGTGGCGGCCAGGGTGTTGACGCCGGTGGTCATCAACCACTCGTCGCGCCAGGCGTCGAGGTCGCGACCGCTGGCCTTCTCCAACGCGCCGAGGAAGTCAGCGAGGGTCGCGTTGCTCCACGCATGCATGCGGAAGTACTCGCGGCAGCCTTCGAGGAAGGCATCCTGACCGACCCAGGCGACCAACTGGCGCAGCACCGAGGCGCCCTTGGCGTACGTGATGCCGTCGAAGTTCTGGTTGGCGGTCTCGACGTCCGGGGCGTCAGCGGCGATCGGGTGCGTCGTCGGCAGCTGGTCCTGGTACTTCGCCCACGCCTTCTCAGCGTCCAGGAAGGTGACCCAGGCATTGTCGAAGCGCGTCGCCTCGACCAGCGCCAGGACGGACATGAAAGTGGCGAAGGACTCGTTGAGCCACAGATCGTCCCACCACTTCATGGTCACGAGGTCGCCGAACCACATGTGGGCCATCTCGTGCAGGATGGTCTCGGCTCGGCGTTCGCGCGCGGAGTCCGTGACCTTGCTGCGGAAGACGTACGTCTCCGTGAAGGTGACGCAGCCCGGGTGCTCCATGGCGCCCATGGCGAACTCCGGGACGAACAACTGGTCGTACTTGCCGAACGGATACGGGAGGTCGAAGGCCTCCGCGAACCAGTCCAGCCCCTGTCCGGTGAGGGCGAAGATCTCGTCGGCGTCGACGTGCTCGATGAGCGACCGGCGGGCATAGATGCCCAACTCGACGTCGCCGTGGCTGCCTCGGATGACTTCGTAGCCGCCGGCCACGATGGCCACGAGGTAGGACGACAGCAACGGGGTCGGCGCAAACCTCCAGGTGCCGGCCGCGCCGTCCGCGGGCGACTCCGTCACCGGCATGTTGGAGACGACGACCCAGTCGACCGGGGCATCCACCGCGAGGGTGTAGGTGGCCTTGAGGTCCGGCTGGTCGAAGCACGCGAAAACGGTGTGGGCGTCGAAGGGCTCGAACTGGCTGTGCAGGTAGACGACCTCGTCTCCCGGATCACGGAAGTGGTGCAGGCCGCGGCCCTCGCGCGTGTAGGCCATGGTGGACTCGACGACGAGGACGTTCTGCGCCTCGAGGCCGTCCAGGGCGATCCGCGTCTCTGCCACGGCATCCGTGGACAGTTCGGTCCCGTTGAGCACGACCCGCTCGACGGAGCGCGCCGTGCAGTCGATGAAGGTCGACGTCCCCGCGGTGGCCCCGAAGCGAACCTCGACGCGCGACCCGAAGTCGTCATCGCCACGCGTCAGGTCCAAGTGGATCGCGTACACGGGCTCGCGAACCACGGCGACGCGGCCAGCGGCCTCGTCACGGGTCAGGTTCTCGTGGGCCTGGGCCATGGCTGTTCGACTTTCTCGGCCCCCGTCGTCCCTCGACGGGGCTGGTCGCGAGGCTATGCGGGGGAGCCCCACCACTCCCGCACGAACGGCCCGAGTGCGCGGGTGTGGACGCGTGCTGGCGGGCCGATGACCGGGGCTGACGGGATCGGGGGTTTGCCGTGCGAGGACTAGCCTGCGGCCCGAGCTGACCGCAGGGAGCGGTCGCCGAGAAGCAGGGGTCAAGGCATGCAGGAGTACACCAGTCCGGGCGAGGTCGCGATTGCCGACGACGCCAACCTGACGAACTCGCTGTTCGCCGCGGCCGAGGCCTACCCGAACCGTCCTGCCCTGGCTCGACGGGTTGGTGGCCAGTTCGCCGACACGACGACACGCCAGTTCGCCGAGGAGGTCACCGAGGTCGCCGCAGGGCTCATGGGCCTCGGGATCAAGGCGGGCGCCAAGATCTGCGTGATGTCCTCCACTCGCTACGAGTGGACGATCCTCGACTACGCCATCTGGGCAGCTGGCTGCGTGACGGTCCCGATCTACGAGACGTCCTCCGCAGAGCAGATCGAATGGATCGTCAAGGACTCCGGCGCGGTGGCCATCTTCGTCGAGAACGACGAACTCAAGGCCACGTTCGACACCGTCGCCACCAAGCTCAAGAAGTGCAAGCACGTCCTCGTCATCGACGACGGCGCACTGCAGAAGGTCAAGGGCGAGGCCGGCGAGGTCACCACCGCGCAGGTGCGCAAGCGTGCCTCCGCGGTCAAGGCCGACGACATCGCCACCCTCGTCTACACGTCGGGCACGACCGGACGGCCCAAGGGCTGCACGCTGACCCACCGCAACTTCGCCTGGGATGCGGCGCAGGTGACCAAGCTCGCCGAGGAGTTCTTCCGCCCCGGCATGTCCACCCTGCTGTTCCTGCCGCTGGCACACATCTTCGCCCGCGTCATCCAGGTCGGCTGCATCCAGGCCGGCGTCCGGCTCGGCTTCTCCACGGGCATCCCGCACCTCATGGAGGAGCTCGGGATGTACAAGCCCGACTTCCTGCTGTCGGTCCCGCGCGTCTTCGAGAAGGTCTACAACGGCGCTCGACAGAAGGCGCATGACGAGTCCCCGCTCAAGGGGCGCATCTTCGACATGGCCGCGGCCACGTCCATCGAGTGGTCCGAGGCCGCCACGGGACCCGGGAAGCCGTCCTTCGCCCTGGACCTGCGGCACAAGTTGTTCGACGCGCTGGTGTACTCCAAGCTCCGCGCCGCCATCGGCGGCCGGGCCAAGTACGCGATCGCCGGCGGCGCCGCACTGGGCGAGCGTCTGGGTCACTTCTTCAACGGTGCCGGAATCCTCATCCTCGAGGGCTACGGCCTCACGGAGACCACGGCCGGCGCAACCCTCAACCGCCCGTCGGCCTTCAAGATCGGCTCGGTCGGTCAGCCCGTCCCCGGATGCTCGATCCGCATCGCTGAGGACGGCGAGATCCTGATCAAGGGTGGCGGCGTCTTCGAGGGCTACCACGCCAACGAAGAGTCGACGGCCGAGGCCATCGACGCTGACGGCTGGTTCCACAGTGGCGACATCGGCGAGCTCGACGCCCAGGGCTTCCTGAAGATCACCGGGCGCAAGAAGGAGATCATCGTCACGGCCGGCGGCAAGAACGTCGCCCCGAGCGTGCTCGAGGACCGCATCCGGGCGAACCCGCTGATCTCGCAGTGCATGGTCGTCGGCGACGGCGAGCCCTTCATCGCCGCCCTCGTCACCATCGACGCTGAGTCGTTCCCGTCGTGGTGCGAGCGCCACGGCAAGACGGGAACGATCGCCCAGTTGCTCGGCGACGACGACCTCCGCGCCGAGGTGCAGTCCGCCATCGATGACGCCAACAGCGCGGTCTCCAAGGCCGAGTCCATCCGCACCTACCGGATCCTCCCCGAGGACTTCGAGGTCGGAGTCGAGCTCAGCGCCAAGATGAGCGTGAAGCGCCACGTCGTCTCGCAGAAGTACGCAGACGTGATCGCCGAGATCTACGCCAGCGTCCAGCGCGTCTGACCCGACACAGCGACAGCGTCCGCCCGCGGCTCAGCCGCGGGCGGCGCGCTTTTCCTCCCACGTGACCAGCCATTCCTCGAACCGAGGCGCGGTCAGCGGGGGTGCGACGAAGTAGCCCTGCAGTCGGTCGCAGCCCAACTCGACCACGAGGTCCCACTGCTCCTGGGTCTCGACGCCCTCAGCCAATGACTCGAGGTCGAGACTGCGAGCGAGCCCAACCGCGGACTCCAGCATGGCACGGGCGCGCGGGTCCTCCAGGGCCGTGGAGACGAACTGCCGGTCGACCTTGAGCTCCGTGAAGGGGATCCGCGCGAGCTGCTCCATCGAGGAGGCACCCGTGCCGTAGTCGTCCAGAGCCAGCCCGACTCGACGCATCCGCAGCCGTGTCAGGACCTCCAGCGGAGCGACCAGATCACGCATGATCTTCGACTCGGTCACTTCCAGCAGGAGGCGTTCGGGCGGCACACCATGGCGGGCCAGCGAGTCCAGCACGACGTCGGTGAAGTCCACGTCGGCGAGGTCGTCGACGGTGACGTTGACCGACACGGTGAAGTCGTGACCATCTGCCAGCCAGATCGAGACCTGGGAGAGACTGAGGTCAAGGACCTGTCGGGTGATCTCCCCGATCAGGCCATGACGCTCCGCGACCCCGATGAAGGCCCACGGGCCGATCAGGCCACGGGTCGGGTGTTCCCAGCGCGCCAGGGCCTCGACGCCGAGCACCTGGCCAGTCTTGGCATCGATCTGCGGCTGGAAGGCCAGGGCCAGCAGGCCCCGACCGAGGCCATCACGGATCTCGTCGGGCGTCAGCAGCTCCTGTGCCGGACTGGCGGCACGATGACCACCGGCCTGTGGCCGGCTGGCGAGGCTCTCCAGCAGTGGTTCGAGCGCTTCCGGCGTCGGAGGCTTCGACACCGAACCGAGGACGTCGAGCTTGTGCGCCGACGCCAGTGCCTCCGCCGTGGCCAGGACTCTGCGGTCTTCACCGCTGAACAGGATGATCGCTGGTCGAGCGTCGCTGGCCGCCACGTGGCGCAACAGTGAGATGCCGTCCATGCCGGGCATGTTGAGGTCGCAGAGCATCACGTCGATGACGTTGGCGTCGAGACAGGCCAGCGCCTCCTGCCCGTCAGCGGCAGCGTGCTGCTCGACGATTCCGAGTTGGCTCAGCAACGTTGCAGTCAGCGTCCGCATGAACGCATCGTCGTCGACAATCAGGGCGGTGGTCACGGGCGGGCCTCAGCGGTTGCGAGCTCGTCAGCGATCGCTTGCGCAACCGCATTGAAGTCATCTTGCAGGCGGGTCACCACCTCGGCAACACCGGGTGCCTGGGCCCCGTGCCGAGCAACCGACTCCAGCTCCTCACACGTGTCGCCCAGGCGCAGGGCGCCAACGGCACGAGAACTGGACTTGAGCGTGTGCCCAGCCCGGATCAGTTCGCTGCTGTCATCGGCTGCGAGTCCGGCGACCGCGATGTCCACGAGTTCCTTGGCCGTCGGGACGAAGTCGGCCATCAGGATCCTCGCCGTCGCGCGGTCACCCCGCAACATCCGTTCCAGGACGCTGGAGTCAAGGATCGGCAGGTCATCGTCGCCCTTGGCCTCCGGTGACACCGCTGCCGGTTGCACGGTCGGCTTCACGCGGTCGCGCGGGACGCTGTTGGCCGCATCCTTCGACACGGTCAGCACGCCCGCCGACGCGACGCGCAGGCCGGCCGCCGACGGAGGTCCGACCCAACGCAGGAGCGCCGACTGGAGTCGGTCGAGCTCGAGGGGCTTGGTCAGGTAGTCGTCCATGCCCTCAGCCAGGCATCGTTCACCCTCACCTTGCAGGGCATTCGCCGTGATGGCGACGATCGGGAGGCGCCGACCACGACCGTCGGAAAGCTCGCGGACCCGATGGGTGAGGCCGAAGCCGTCGAGGCGGGGCATGTGACAGTCGGTGAGCAGGGCCGCGTAGTCGGCGGTCTCCATGGCCTCGAGGGCCTCGATCCCGTCGTCGACGACGTCTGCGTGGTAACCGAGCAGCGTCAACTGACGCCGGATGACTTCCTGGTTCGTGCGGTTGTCCTCCGCGACCAGCAGCAACTGCCCGGCGGCGATGGCCTCGGAGCGACTGACGGGGATCGCCGGACCGCGATCGGTCGACACGGCAACCGGGTCGATGTGCCCCAGGGCGACGCCCATGGCGTGCAGCAGTCCGCCACGGGTGAGCGGCGCAGCAGGCACGAGCGTGGTGTCCGGAAGGTCCGGGGCGGCGAGGCTGGAGCCCTCGGGCATCCCGGCGACGAAGGCGATGGACGTCAAGTGCGGCTTGGAGTCCACCTGGCCACGCAGGCGTACCCGTTCGACCGCGTCGACACCCGAGCCCAGGTAGACGACATCCGGGGCGGTCCCGTCGATCAGCCGCCGGACCAAAGCGCCGACCTCGACCTCTTCCACCGCGGCACCGGATCGCTGGAGGTACGTCAGGACGGCCTCCTGCTCCGGGCTGCCGTCGGCGCAGACGACGAAGCTCGAACGCGACAGGTCGATGGCTTCGGGGACGTCCTGATCCGCCGCCGACAGCGGAACCCTGATGACGAAGGAGGAGCCTTCGCCGGGTGTGGACTCGACGGTGACCTCGCCGTCCATCAGGCGGACAAGGCGAAGCACGATGGAAAGGCCAAGGCCGGTTCCGCCGAACTGGCGCGTCGTCGACGACTCCGCCTGGGTGAACGGTTGGAACAGGTTCCCGACCTGTTCGGGCGTCATGCCGATGCCGCTGTCGTCCACGCGCAGTTCGAAGACCTCGCCGTCGGGTCCCTCGACCCGGCTGGCTCGGATGTCGACGCGACCCTGCCGCGTGAACTTGATCGCGTTGCCGACGAGATTGAACAGGATCTGTCGCAGACGAACCGGGTCGCCCAGCACCAGGTCGGGGACGTCATTGGTGACGAGGCCCTGGAGTTGCAGGCCGGCGTCGCCAGCGTTCTTGGCGAGCATTTCGCAGACGGCGTCCACCAGGTCATGCAGCGAGATCGGGACCTGTTCCAACTCGAGCTTTCCGGCCTCGATCTTGGAGAAGTCCAGCACGTCGTTGATGATGGCAAGCAGGGCGAAGGCCGAGTCACGCGTGGTGGTGATCATCCGTTGCTGGTCGGGCGAGAGGCTGGACTGCGCCAGCAGGTCGATCATGCCGATGACGCCGTTCATCGGGGTGCGGATCTCGTGGCTCATCGTGGCCAGGAAGTCCGACTTGGCGCGGGCGGCCGACTCCGCCTCGTCGCGCGCAACGACCAACTCGCGCTCGAACTGCTTGCGCTGGGTCAGGTCGTGCGCCACGACCAGCAGCGCATCGTCGTCGCCGATCTCGACCGGCACCAACGCGACCCCGATCGGGGCCTCGGATCCGTCCGGACGACGGACCGCCCACTCACCGCGGAAGGTCGTCCCGGCCCATGCTCGGGCCAGGATCTCCCCTCCGATCTGGCTGGCAGGAACACCCGACGGGAGGAACTCAGGGGAGTGGGCGGGTCCCAGCAACGGCATCGAGAGATCCCCGACGGAGTTGACGCCGAAGAGTTCGAGAGCCGACGCGTTGGCGTCCTCGACGTGGGTCCGCCGCAGAATGAGATAGGCATCGTCGGAGTGCTCGAACACGGCGCGGAAGGTGGCGTTGGCACGCCGGCGAGCCGTGAGGTCGGTGACCGCGACGATGATGCGCTCCACCTCGTCGTTGGCGTCACGCAGGGCGGCGCTGCGCGTCTCACCCCAGGACAGGGAGCCACCGTCACGCAGGTAGCGATGCTCGGTCACGAACCCGTTGAGGGCGCCGCGGCCGAGGGCCGCCAGGATCCGGCCGCCCTCGTCACGCTCGTCCTCGTGGAGCAACTCACGGAAAGTCGTGCCCAGCAGGTCACCGAGTTCGTGGCCCACGTACTCGCGAAAGGTGACGTTGGCATCGCGGATGGTCCCGTCCGGGTCCGTCACGACGATGCCGACACCGGCGTTCTGGAAGATGCCGGCCAGGAAGCGTTCTCGCTCGGCCAGGGTCCGGGCGGCGCGCAGTTCGTCACGCAGGTCACGAACGCTGACCATCGTCAGGATCTCGCCCTCGGTGCCGTCGACACCTGCGAGGTTGGCCTCGACCATGATCGGGGCGTCGTCGGGGCCCAGCAGTTCGAGGCGGCCGAGGTCCATCCGGGTTCCCGCCGTGGCCTGGGGCAGGCCCTCGGGGAAGTCACGCAGGGCGCGGGCCGACAGCAGGGATTCCATGGGACGACCCACGAGGTCCTGCACCCCGGGCGACAACAGGTCCAGTGCGGCGACGTTCGCGAACTCGATGCGACCATCTGCCGAGAGCACCAGGGTGCCCATCGGCGACGCGTTCACCAGCGAGGCAAACCGCTCCTGCTCTGCGTCTTCGAGTTTGCTCTCGCGGACGGCGAGCTCATCCGCGAGGTCGTTGAGCGCGGTCGCGACCGCGCCGAGCTCGTCGGTCCGGGCCGCGGCACGGTTGCTGTAGTCGCCGGCCGAGAGGGAAGCCGCCTGGCTGGCGAGGCCCTCCATGCGCCGGCTGGCATCACCAGCAGCTCGCCAGGCGATCAAGCCGACCAGCAGGAACGCCAACAAACCGCCGAGCCCCCACATCGCGGACTCGAGGCGGACCTCGTGAAGGATGCTGGCCTCGTCGAGCACGGCCATCAAGGTCCACGGCGTGTCCCGGATCGGGGCGTGCAGGGCTGTCTGGGCACGGCTGCCACCCAACGCCGACGGCGGGAGTTCCACCGAGCCTGCGCGTGGCACGAGCACGTCCACGACCCAGTCCATGTCGACGCCGACGGGCGACAGGTCGGACAGGGGGATGCGTTCTTCGGAATCCCCCACGCTCGAATCCCAGACGACGGTCCCGTCGGCCTCGAGGACGAAGAGACGGATGTCTGCCGGGATCGGGATGTCGAGCTCGGCCGGCAGCGCGCTCATCGGCACGTCCACCGTGGCAACGCCGGCGAACTCGCCGTCGATCGTGATCGGTGACGAGTACGTCACCATGACGATGCCGCCGGCATCGGTGTCGAAGTAGGGCGCGGTCCAACGCGGGCCACGGTCCGCGGCAGGCCCCGCGTACCACTCCCATTCCGGCAGCGTGTAGTCATACGCCTCGGCGCCGATGTCCAGCCGGACCAGCGTGTCACCACTGCGGTGGACGTACGGGGCGAAGCGCTCCCTGGTCGTCAGCCGATCCGGGGCGAACCCGAAGGCGGCGCCGTAGACCAACGGATCACTCAGGACGTTGGCCTCGAGCAGTTGGTAGTAGCTCTCATCACGGCTCGGGGTGAGTGGCCCCGGCGCTTCGATGTCCGTGAGACTCACGTGCAGGGCTGTCGACGTCGCCGTCTGGGCCAACCGCCCGAGGCGCGACGAGAAGGTGCTGGCCGTGGCCTGTGCCGAACCTGCGGCCTCGGCGGCAGCCGCCGCCAGGGTGCGGGACACGACGCGCTGATACCCGAGCCAGACGCCCAGGGTGATGAGGACGAGCAGTGGCACCATGAAAAGGAGGAAGGTCCGCGTTCGGATGTTTCCCCAGGAACTCATGCGTCACGGCCTCATCTGCGGGACGACCACGTCTGGCCATCTGTTTGCAAGGTCGGCCGAAGGGCCGACGACTCAACGCGACGGGACCAGTCCAGCCAACGCCAGCCGGGACCCGACAGTGCCGACCCTACGGACCGTTCAGGCCCCGCCAAGGGCCGTCGCGGGCCGTTGTGCCCACCACTGCGCGTCCATCTTGCCAAGTGGCGTGGCCGGAGGCGCGTCAGGCAGGACGAACTCGTCCCGAATGGCCCGCCATGGGCCGGAGGCATCCAGCCGGGCCAGCACGCTGTTGAGCCCCCATTGGATGCGATTGAGCAGCAGATAGTCACTCGGGAGGTTGAGATTGCGCAGGACCTCGGAGTACGGCGAGCGCGGGTCCGTGGTGGAGCGCAGGACCTCGGCGGCGAAGTCGGCCGTGAAGGTGAAGGGCTGTGGTGGCAGGATCGGGCGCGTGTAGAGCTTGAACCACTCGAACAGGCGGTCCTCGTCAACCTTGACGTTCGGCGGCAGGAAGCCCGCCCGGCGCAGCGCCAGCAGGAAGGCCTCGTGGTCGTCGTCGACGACGGCGTCGTCGACGTCCCGCATGCGGTCGAAGCGCTCGCGGCTGAACATCTTGACCGACCCGTAGTCGAGGAAGGCGACGCGCCCGTCGTCCTCGATGAGGTAGTTGCCCGGATGCGGGTCCCCATTGAAGAGGCGGAACCGCCCGATGGAGCCGAAGGCGAACCGAAAGATGATCTCGGCAACGCGCTGCTTCTCCTCCGCCGAGGCGGTCGCGACGAAGTCGTCGAAGCGTCGGCCGTGGCTGCGCTCGCTGACCAGGACGCGCTTGCGGCACATGTCCGCCACCACGTCCGGGACGTAGATGAACGGATGGCCCTCGTACCGCTTGGCGAATGCACGCTGGTACTGGGCCTCGCGCTCGTAGTCGAGCTCGTCAGCGATCCGCTCACGCAGCTCCTCGACCAGCGGGCCCATCTCCTGGTTCGGGGAGAGGATCTTGCCGATCGGGGCCAGTGCCTCGGCGTTGCGAAGATCCGCACGCACGGCCTCGGCCACCCCGGGGTACTGAACCTTGACGACGACCTCTCGGCCGTCATGCAGCTTGGCCTCGTGGACCTGACCGATCGACGCCGAGGCCAACGGGGTGTCCGACCACGCCGCGAAGACCTCTTCGGGCTGCGCGCCGAACTCCTCGACCACCACGGCGCGGATGGCCTCCGGGTCGAACGGCGGGGCATTGTCCCGGAGTTGCGCCAAGGCGTCGTGATAGACGGAGCGGATGTCCTCGGGCAGGTCGAGGTCGACGAAACTGAGCAGCTGGCCCAGTTTCATCGCCGCGCCCTTCATCTCCCCGAGCACCTCGGCCAGCCGTGCCGCCATCTCCTCGTGGACGACCTGGCTCTGGTCCTCGCCCCCGAGTGCCTGGCGAGCACGGGCGGTCCCGATGCCGACGGCGCCACGTACCCCGGTTCGGGCCAGTCGCGCGCTGCGACCAAGTCGGCCGCCAAGTCCACGATCGCGTGCCACACCATCTCCTCGGAAGGGTCCTGCCGTGTGCTTGCCCCGCGATGGTCCGTGCCAGACGCCGCGACCGCTCAAGCGGCACCGGGCATGGTCGGGTCGACCTGTTCGTCTCAGACGTTGAAACGGATGTGGAGCACGTCGCCGTCCTTGACGATGTACTCCTTGCCCTCGGTGCGCAGCTTGCCGGCCTCGCGGGCCGCCGCCTCCGTGCCGAGCGCGTCGTAGTCGGCGTAGGCGATGACCTCGGCCTTGATGAAGCCGCGCTCCATGTCCGAGTGGATCTTCCCAGCGGACTGCGGTGCGGTCGAGCCTCGCTTCACGGTCCAGGCACGAGTCTCGGTCGGCCCAGAGGTGAAGAACGTGATCAGGCCGAGCAGGTCGTAGGCCTTGGCGATCAACCGGTCGAGCCCCGGTTCGGTGACGCCCAACGACTCCAGGAACTCCGTGCGGTCCTCGTCGGTGAGTTCGGCCAGTTCGGCCTCGACCTGGGCGCAGATCACGACGACCTCGGCGCCCTCGGCCTCGGCGTGGTTGCGAACGACCTCGACGTGCTTGTTGCCGTCAACGACCTCGTCCTCACCCACATTGGCCGCATAGAGCATCGGCTTGGAGGTGAGCAGACTCAACTCCTTCCACGCCGGCAGCATCTCCTCGGGCACCGGGAAGGTGCGCGCGGAGTTGCCCTCGCCGAGATGGGCCACCAGGGCCTTCATCCACTCCGTGTCGGCGATGATGGCCTTGTCGCCCGTGCGCACGCCCCGCGAGACACGGTCCAGGCGCTTCTCCGCGACGTCGAGGTCCTTGAGCACCAACTCGGTGTCGATGACCGCGATGTCGTTGGCTGGGTCGACCTTGCCGTCGACGTGGATGATGTCGTCGTCCTCGAAGCAGCGCACGACGTGACAGACGGCGTCGACCTCGCGGATGTGGGCCAGGAACTGGTTGCCCAGGCCCTCGCCCTTGGACGCCCCAGCCACCAGGCCGGCGATGTCGACGAACTCGATCGCCGTCGGCACGACCTTGACCGAGTTGTTCAGCTCACCGAGGCGGTCCAGCCGACGGTCCGGCACGCCCACGGTCCCCACGTTGGGGTCGATCGTGGCGAAGGGGAAGTTCGCCGCCACGGCGCCAGCGCGCGAGACAGCATTGAACAGGGTGGACTTGCCGACATTCGGCAGCCCGACGAGGCCGACCTGCAGCGCCATGAGG
This sequence comes from uncultured Nitriliruptoria bacterium, assembly GCA_965364815.1. Taxonomy (GTDB): domain Bacteria; phylum Actinomycetota; class Nitriliruptoria; order Nitriliruptorales; family Nitriliruptoraceae; genus CBDTZE01. The sequence continues at coordinate 17,212 of CBDTZE010000002.1, forward strand.
CGACTCCTTGGGGGAGTGGGATGGGCCGATGAGAGGTCGAGGAACGACGCTGGCGGCCACGGAGACGAGGTGGCGAAGGCTAGCCGCGCGAGGGTCCTGTCCGGGACCAGCAGCGCCGACCGATAGCGTCCCGCGCATGCGCGTTCTCGTGGCCCGATGCTCGGCAACCTATGACGGACGGCTGTCGTCGACGCTGACGTCAGCCGTGCGAATGCTGATGGTGAAAGCCGACGGGTGCGTCGCCATCCACGCTGATGTCGGGGCCTACAAGCCGCTCAACTGGATGAACGCACCGAACTCCTTCGAGGACGGCGGCGATCACTGGGTCGTCACCAACCCCAAGGGTGAGGTGCTGCGCATCGAGCTCGAGGAGATCTTCGAGGACGTCAGCTACGAGCTCGACACCGAGCGCGGGCTGACGCTCGATGGCGTCGAGAAGGAACTCCAGGCGCTGCTGGCTGACCATCCCGAACACATCGAGCCCGGCCTGTCGTGCCTCAAGCGCGAGTACTTCACCGACCTCGGGCCGGTCGACCTGCTCTGTCGCGACGCCAATGGTCAGCATGTCGCCGTGGAGGTCAAGCGCATCGGGGAGATCGCCGGCGTGGAACAGATCACCCGGTATCTCGAACGCCTGGACCGCGATCCGCTGCTCTCGCCGATTCGCGGGATCCTGGTGGCGACGAAGATCAAGCCCCAGGCCCGGGTCCTGGCGGCCTCACGCCAGATCCTGGCCGTCGAGGTGTCACTTGCGGCCCTTCGCGGTGAGGAAGACGTCACCCCCACCTTGTTCTGAGTTGCCTGAGGTGCGAAGCGACTATCTTTCGCCCATGCCCCTGACTTCTGCCCCTCCCGCGACCCTTCGTGGTCCCGATGGCCCTCGTGCCGGCCTGTGGGCGGGTCAACTCACGCCGTCGATGCTCGATCCGGTGCCCGGACGCGGACGCATCCGCCGGTGGAGTTACGCGGCAGCCGCCACGCCAGACGGTTCCTTGATCGTCGGAGCCGCCGTGGTCGACCTCGGCCTCGCCGGAACGACGTTCGTCTGGGTCCACCGTCGTGATGCCGGTGAGGTCCTGACGTGGGAGAGCCGCGTACGGGGCCGGCGCCTCGAGGTCCGCGACCCCCTCGGCCCGGCTCGTGCGGAGGCGCGCCACGGCCTGGTGAGCATCTCCGCCACGGGTGGGCTCCAACTCGCCATCGAGAACCTCGCCGGCCAACCGCTGCACGTCGACCTGTCGGCGTCCCCGGGGACACCCGTGGTCTGCGCCACGCCCACCCCGGCCGGCGGCTGGAACGCCACGGAGAAGTCCGCGGGTTACTCCGTGACCGGGAGCGTCACGCTGGGCGATGAGATGCTTGCGTTCGACGGCCGTGGCTGGCGCGACTGGACAGCGGGGCGCCAGGACCGTCACACCACCTGGCTCTGGGCCGCTGGTGCCGGGCACAGCACCAATGGTCGACCGGTGGGCCTGAATGCCTCAACGGGGATGAACGGGGTCGGACTGGGCGAGAACGTCGTGTGGGTCGACGGTCGCCCGATGCCCATCGACGTGCGGCTGCTGGGCCCGGTGACCCCGGGCGAGCCCTCCGGCGAGTGGCGTCTCGAAGGCACCGACCTCGATCTGCGGTTTCGTCCCTTGGGCGTGCGCGCGGCCAACGAGAACCTCCTCGTGGTCCGTTCGTCCTACGTCCAGCCGATCGGGACGTTCCACGGGACCCTGCCGTCGCCCGACGGTGGCACGGTCGAGGTCGACGGCATGCCCGGCGTGACCGAGGACCACGAGGCCCACTGGTGAGCAACCGCACCCGCGTGCCCTTCCCCCGATTCGGGGCCGAACTCCGCCGCCTGAAACTCGGCCTGTTCGGCCTGCTTGTCGCCCTCGGCATCGGGTTCGTCGGCTACCAACTCGTCGAGGGCGCCTCACCCTTCGACGCGCTCTACCTGACCATGATCACGGTCTCGACCGTCGGCTTCGGTGAGGTCTTCGAGTTGGGCACCGGTGGCCGGATGATCACGATGGCGGTCATCGTCACCGGCGTGGCCAGCCTGTCGCTGGCGGCCGTCTCCGCCGCCGAGTTCGTGGTCGAGGGCCATCTCCAACGCGCCATCCAAGGACGCCGCATGCAACGCGCGATCGAGCACCTCGACAACCACGTCATCATCTGCGGCTATGGCCGCGTTGGCGTGCATGTCGCCGACGAGCTGCTCAAGAGCGGCACGGCCTTCGTCGTCGTGGACGACGATGCGGAGAAGCTGAGCGACCTGGACGAGTCCGGGCGTCTCTTCGTCTCTGGGGACGCCACCGAGGAGCACGTTCTCGAGGAAGCCGGCCTGGCCCGGGCCCGCGCCGTCGTGGCCGCCGTCAACAGCGACGCGGACAACGTCCTGATCACGCTGACCGCCAAGGGCCTGTTCCCCGACGTCGAGATCATCGCCCGCGCCAAGGTCGACGAGAACGAGGGCAAGCTGCGACGCGCTGGCGCCGACCGCGTCATCGCCCCGACGACGATCGGCGGCCGCCGGATCGCCCAGATCCTGACGCGGCCGACCGTCTCCGACTTCCTCGACCAGATGCAGGCAGGTTCGGTCGACATCCTCTTGGACGAGGTGCGGGTCCGCAAGGGTTCCGACCTCGACGGGATCACGCTCCGGGACGCCGCCATCCGACAGCGCTACAGCTGCACGGTGCTGGCGGTGCGGCACAACGACCGGCTCGACACCCACCCGTCGCCCGACGACCCGCTGCACGTCGGCGACGTCGTGGTCGTCATGGGCGCCGAAGAGGACGTCCAGCGGCTGCGTGAGACCTACACCTGACTCAGGCCGGCAGCCGCCCGATCGCGACGCGGATCGCCTCTCCGAGGCCGACGTCGCCAAGGGCGACCGCTTCCTCGACGTCGAACCAGGCGACCGCCGAGGACTCGCCCTCGCCGGGAGCGAAGGCGTCCGCCGGGTCGACCAGCAGCAACCACCGCGTGTCGAGGTGGACGTGCCCGCGCGGCCCTTGGTGCACGTCGATGTGGACGAGATCGGGTCCTGCGTCCGGGTGCCTCGCGACCAGTCCCGTCTCCTCGAGCACCTCACGCAAGGCGGCGTCGCGGACATCCTCGCCGGCGTCGACGTGGCCACCGGGCTGGAGCCAGATGCCGAGGCGCTTGTGACGATGCAGGACCACACGTGCTTCGGGCTCATCGGAGAGGACGATGGCCGACGCCGTCACGTGGACGGGATCGGACGTCTCGTCGTAGGGCGCCGACAGCCAATCGAGGAAGGAGAGGGTCCGGCGGCGGCTGGACTCCTCAGAGGCCGAGACCGCCACGTGCTCACGCAGCAGTTGGCGCAGGTCGGCGACCATCAGTCGTCGTAGCCGCGCAGACCCACGGCCTCGACGAGCGTGGCGGGGGAGTGACGTCGACCGATGACGAAGGGACCGAACTCTGCGTACCTGGCCGAGGCCTCGTCGTAGCGCAGGGTGTAGACGATGTCCTTGATCGACACGAGGTCATGGGCGAACAACGTGACGCCCCACTCCCAGTCGTCGAGGCCGGTGGAACCCGACACCAACTGCAGGACGCGGCCGGTGTAGGCGCGGCCCGACTTGCCGTGCTCGTGCATCAACCGCCGACGCTCGGGGTAGTCCAGCGAGTACCAGTTGTCCTCTCCCGATCGGCGATGCGACATCGGGTAGAAGCACGCCAGTTCCCAGGCCGGCATCTCTGGGTAGAGCTTGTGCCGGTTGTACTCGACCAGTCGAGCGGTCTCCTTCTCCACCCGGGCCTCGAGGGCCTCACCCGTGAGCCCCTCGGCGGAGAAGCGCTTGGCCTGGTCCTCCGGCGTGGGCGTGTACTCGCTGGTCTCGGTGATCGAGAGGTAGGAGTAGCCCAACTCCATCGCCGCCCCGCCGCCAGATGCGGCGATGTCGGTCTGGAGTTCGCGCAGCTTGTCGAGGTCCGCGTCGATCGCCATCGCCATGATGTCGGCCTTGTGACCGAACGTCGCGAACAGGTGCAGCTGCGTGCGAGCCTGCCACTCCTCGAGCACGCGCACGGTGTCCTTGATGGCCTCGGTCGGCATGGTCTGTGCCACCGCCGCGTCGACGGCGTAGAACAGGTGCAGGACGCCAAGGCCCTCGGACAGCAACTTCTCGTCGGGTGCCATGCTCAGTGCTCCAGGATCTGCTTGGACGTGACCTCTCCGGCCTCGTCGATCTCATAGACCAGCGGGACGCCGGTCGCGAGGTTGAGACCCAGGACCTCGTCCTGGGTCAGCTTGTCGAGTTGCATCACGATCGACCGGTTCGAGTTGCCGTGCGCGACGACCAGCACGTCGCGGCCGTGGCGCAGGTCGCCCATGATGGCGCGGTCGAAGAAGGGCAGGGTCCGGGCCGCCGTGTCCTTGAGCGACTCGCCGTTGGGTGGCGGGATGTCGTAGGACCGGCGCCAGATGTGGACCTGCTCGTCGCCGTACTGCGCGGCGGTCTCGGCCTTGTCCAGCCCCTCGAGGTCGCCGTAGGCGCGCTCGTTGAGTGCCTGGTTGCGGATGATGGGCGCCGTGATGCCGGCGGACTCCATCAGCAGGTCGCAGGTGTGCATGGCCCGCTGCAGCACCGAGGTGTAGGCGACGTCGAAGGTGCGTCCCGCCAACAACTCGCCGCCCCGGCGGGCCTCTGCCTCACCCTTGGCGGTCAGCGGGACGTCGACCCATCCCGTGAAGCGGTTCTGCATGTTCCAGAGTGACTGGCCATGACGGACGAGGACGAGCGTGGACATGCCTGAACTCCGATGGGAACGCGGGGACGGTCGGCAGGCTACGCCGAGGGTCCGAGCGACCTCAGGTCGGGGTGACGACCTGCGCGAGTTCGAAGTGCATCCCGTCGGGGCGCGACCAGCGGCCGCCCCAGGCGAAGCCCCACTTCTCGAAGACCTCGACCACGGCCGGGTCCATCTTCGGCGTGGCACCCAGGCCGTTGTCCCGCGAGTTGAAGTCCACTGCCAGGCCCCACGCGTGCATGGAGAGCGGCTTGGCCGGATTCCAGTCGATGTGCCTGGCCACCCAGCCACCCGCGAACTGGCGCGGGTCGAGGTGGTCGATCAGGCCGCGTGTCTCGAGTTCCTGCATGGCCGCCAAGAGCTGGGGCGCCATGATCTTGTTCACGTAGGTCCGGCCAACGCGGGGCAGGTCGACACGGACGATGTACTTCGACACCCAGGCCTGGTCGATCTTGATCGTGCCGTCACCGATGCTGGTGTAGCCGAACGAGTCGATGCGGACGGCGCCGCTGGCCCGCAGGCTTGCCTTGCGCGCCTCTGGTGCCTGTCGTTCGACCAATGCTCCGCCGCCGAGGGCGTCGAGGATGGTCTTGCCGACCTTGGACGGACGCTGCTCGGCCAGGAGATCGATGAGCAGGACGGAGGCCTCGACCTGCCCGAGCTTCTCGCCCACGTCCCAGGGCACGACCACGTCCGCGATGGGCGGGGCGCCGTTGGACGCGAACGCGCCGATGCGGAGTTCGACGCTGCCGGTCTCGGTGAGCAGCAGGATCGTGCCGCCCAGCTCGAGACCCATCTGGTGAGCGATGTCGTGACGGACCAGCGCCTCACCGGCTTCGAGGCGCTCCCAGACGGCAGGCGCCTGCGCGGTGACGTCAGGGGTGAAGGGACGGAACGTCTCGCCGTCGACCGCGGCCACCGTCACGGTCCGATCGGCATCGAGCGAGACCAGCGTGGCCTCGACCGAGCGGACCGGCGCGACCGTGTCGACACCCGCGACCGTCATGGCCGTGAAGATCGCGTCACGGGCAAGATCGAGGTCCGGGCGGATCTCCAACTCGGCCTCACGCAGGACGACCGTCTCGGCCACGGGACGTGGGGCCGGGGCGGCGATGACCTCGGCGGCGACCGGCGCTTCCTGGATCGGCTGGATCGCTGCAGGCTGGGTCGTGACCGTCTGCTGTGGCGTTCCCGCACCGCAAGCCGCGCCCATGAGGGCGAGGACCGCCGTCATGGCGGTCGTGGCAAGTGCGGGGCGGGGGTGCATGGTGACCAGTGTGCCGTCTGAACGGGCGAAGGCGACGGAAGAACGTGCGCCCTTCGGTGTATCTGTCGGCCGAACAGCGCTCCGACTGAGCACGCTCACACCGAATCAGCGGCGCCGCGTCGGTGTGACCGGAGCACTGGGGAACAGTGCCCCGTGGGTGATCGCCTCATGCCGCAGGGTCGGAGCGGTCAACGGGGACAGGCGATGGGCGATCAACTCGCTGCTGGGGAAGCACTGGGGGAAGTCGCCGTCTGCCGTGCGATCGGCAACGAGAGACTCCACGACCATCGAGTTGTACTGCCAGGACGCGAACTCAATCGTGTTCGCGTTGAGGATGACCTCCTGGCCCATCTCCGCGGCCCAGGCGGCCACGCCCCGGATCCGGCTGGCCTGGGGGCGCCAGGATTCGGCGGCGACACCGTTCTCCGACGAGGTCCACAGCCCGGACCCCGTGTGCAGGACCAGCGACTGGTTGCCGGCGGTGTGCCCAGGGGTCGCCATGAGCGCGACACCAGGCCCGAGCAGCGTGTCACCGTCGAGCAGTCGCAGTCGCTCCGGCGGCAGGTCGGTGAAGGTCTCCGGCTGGTACCAGGGTGCCTGCAACGGATGCAGGTGACGGATCGACTCCCATTCGCGTGCCTGCGTCAGCAGGACCGCGTTGGGGAACCAGGCGGGGACTGGCCGGTCCGTGAAGCCGAGGTCACGCGCTGGGCCCACGGTGCCGACCAACCGTCGGACGTCCTGCGTGTGCAGGTGGTCGAACACCAGGTAGTCGACATCCTCGGGGGCGATGCCCAACGTGCGCAGGTGACCGAGCACCGTGCCGTGCTCGGTGAAGAAGGCGGAACGTGGCAGCGGTCCCATCTTGCGGATGGCGTTCGCGAAGAAGGGCGTCGCGTCGCCGTTCTCCCAGTCCGACGGCTCCCACAGCAGCGTGCGCTTCGTGCCGGTGTCGTCCTGCCACTGCACCACGAACATGCGGTTGGTGAACCACAGGTAGGGCGCGGGCGAGACGGCAGCACGCCACAGGCCGAAGCGGGTCGGGTACGGCAGGGTGACCAGCGGGCAGGTCCGCACCCCCACGGGTGTTCCGCTGGCGATCACGGCCGCCCGGAAGTCCGGCACCGCCTCACGCAGTGCGGCAAGTTCCTCGCCCGGGGGCCGTGCGCTGACGGGTCCCCCCGGCACGATGCCACGCGCGTCCATGAGGGGCCGCAGCGGGCGGCCGAGCTCGGTGATCTCCAGCTTGGGCAGCGCGTGGCTCATCGCGGCGCCCCGGGCAGGACGATGGTCAGCAACTGGCGTCCCAAGGAGGTCAGCCGCGCCGCGCGACGAACCCCCCGCGCCTTGTGCCCGCCTCGACCGGCCTCCCGCACCGCTTCGAGATAGTCCGCGCTCACCTGGATGAGTTCATAGTCGTCGTTCCCTTCGATCTCCTCGTCGTCGATGTGCACGAGGCCGAGGCGTTCGAGGTTGTCGAGGTAGAGCGAGCCATGGTCGGGCTCGAGGCAGCCGGCGTGGTCGCCGACCCGGGTCATCTTGGAGGCCACCGTGGTGCCACTGCGACCGATCGGCCCCTTTGTGGAGATGACGTCCATGACCGCCTGCGCACCCTTGTCATGGAAGAGCCGCAGGATGCGGGCCTCGTCGGGGGAGAGGTGGGCAAGGATGCGAAGGAAGGCCGGATGGGGCTGGCCCTCGCCATCCGGGTTCAGGGACTGCTCCAGCAGGGACCCGAAAGCGCGGCGCAACTTGTCCTCGTTGTCGACGTCGACGTCGGCAGCCTCGAGCATCCGGTGGACGGTCGGACTCGTGGCGTCCTGCGCCTCGAGCAGGGCCACGGCCTGGCGCAACTCCGGGATCTCCAGGGCCTGTCGCAGGGACTCCACGACGACACCATTGGCCAGGCGCATGCCTTCGCCGACCAGCCGCATGGGGCCGGAGGCCGCGAGCCGGAACAGACCGGTTCCGGTGCGCGTCGCCTTCTCGGTGACCTCGCGCGCCTGCTGCATCGCGAGCAGGAGCGCCCGGGTCATCGGGTCGTCGGCCATGTGCCACCTCGGGGGAGTGGGGGAAGGGTCAGAAGACGAAGAGTGTCTGTGCGAGGCCGGCGAGGCCACCCAGGAAGGCGCCGACGAGGATCAAGGTCATCTCGTCCTCTTGGAAGGCCGGCCGCAGCATGTTCGAGAACTCTGCTGGCGACATCGCCAGCATCCTCTCCTTCATGGCGTCCTCGACCATCTGGGAGCGGGCCTCGGAGAAGACGGGGTCGTCCAGCGGGTCCAGCGACAACTCGATGGCCTGGGCGGACATGTCCGCCTTCATCGCCTCCCAGTCCTTGGGACCGACGACGCGCCGGGCCAGCGGCTTCACCACGCCGAAGGCCTCGTCCATGATGGGCTGCACGTGGCGATCGATCATCGCTCGCGTCCGGTCGCCGCTGGGCCCGTTGAGCATGTGGTCGACGAAGTTGCGCAGGGTCAAGACCTCGCGGGTGACCAGCCGGCAGTACACGCCGGCGATCTCCTCCTGGCGACGCAGGAACAACCCATGGAAGGTCACCGGGCCGACCTTGACCGGATTCACGGGCTCGAAGATGAGCTTGAGCGCGAGCCAGTTCGTGAGGTAGCCGACCACCACGCCGAACACCGGGAGCACCCACCACTGGTCGACCACGATCTGGACGATCATCTGGGCCACACCCAGCGTGAACCCGAACCAGGCGCCGGAGTTCACGACGAAGCGGAACTCGGGCTCACCGGCCTCGAGGAACATCCGGTTGGTCAGGTCGGGGCGTTCGCCCAGCAGGTCGATGACCATCATGCGCAGGTCGAGCAGTTGGTCGATGTGCAACGTGGTGTCGGCCATCAGACCCTGGGCTGCGTGGGGAAGTTTGGCCTGGACACGCCCGATGACCGCGGCCTTGACCGGCGCGGGCAGGGACTTCCACAAGGCCGGGTTCTCGCGCAGGGCGAACTCCTCGACCATCTGCGGGACCTGCGTACGCGCATGGGCGATGAGGTGGTCGGTGATGGCGTCGGGGTCCATCTCCTGGACGATCTCGGTGAGGGTTCCGAGTTTCGAAAGCGTCGAGTCGACCGCGATCGCCGCCATCTTCTTGCTGCGTGACGGGATGATCCCCTGCCAACCGAGCCACGGCTCCATGATGCCGACGAACTCCAGCGGCCAGAACGTCATCCGGACGGCGAGTCGGTTCGTGCCGTAGCCGATGAAGCCCGCGATGACGGGGATCGTCGCGAACTTCAGCACCTCGATGCTCAACCAGTCCACGACACCTCCTTGGCCCCAGTGGGGGCGGGCCCCCGACCCGAGGGCTCCGCACCGTAGTCGCCCGGCAGGCCACACCCCCCACGCGCTCCAGCCGCTGGCAACTGGAAGAGCGAGCCAGTTGCGCACACGCCGCTCGCGCGCCGAACGCGCGGTCAAGGACAGTGGCCGTGTGGCCGAAGTCGTCCGGTGGGAGCACCGTCACCTGGGGAGGGGATGTCATGGGGAAGCACAAGGATCGGGCCGTCAGCGTGGGGCAGGAGCCGCCCGCGGACGCGCCCCTGTGGACCTGGATCGTCCACGTCGACCCGTTCGTCCGTCGCCTGGCCACAGCCACCGCCCTCCTCGGCATCGTCGTGCTGGCCCTTGCCGGCCCGCTCGGCGTCCCACTGGTGCTGACCGGGCCGGCGCTGATTCGCTGGGGCAAGCCCGAAGCCATCGCATCCTGGATGGAGCGCCGTGCCGTCGCAGCCGCCATCGATGACCTCGAACAGCGCCACGTTGCGGGGCAGTTGACCGACGAGGCATTCGGCCGGCGTCGCGCCTGGCTGGTCTCGACCGCGGCCGTCTGAACCAGGTCCAACCGCCACCGCAGCGCAGCACAAGACTTCGGCGACTCGCCGGAAAATGCCGGACGGCCCGCACCGTGGGGGAGCGGGCCGTCCGTCGTTTTCGTGAACGCCTCAGGCAGACGCGGCGATCAGGTTGAGTGCAGAGCCGGCGCGGAACCAGCCGATCTGCTCCTCACTCATCGTGTGGTTGGTCTTGATCTGGTCCTCGGAGCCGTCCGCGTGGT
>CBDTZE010000003.1:0-26692 GCA_965364815.1 uncultured Nitriliruptoria bacterium
AGCAGGTGATCGGCACCATCGAGCGACACGAAGCTCTTGGGGTGGCGAGCAGCTTCGTAGATGCGCCGTGCATGATCCACCTCGACCAGTTCGTCGACTGGTGAGTGCATGACCAGGAGCGCCGCATCGAGGTGACGCACGGCGTCGGTGAGACGTTGGCTGGAGACGTCCTCGAGGAACTGCTGCTTGACGTGGAAGCTGCGGCCCGCCAGTTGGACCTCAGCCTCGCCATCGCGTTCGATTGCGGCGAGCGCCTCGGCCGTGAAGACGCCGGCGACGTGGGCCGCGTCCGATGGTGCGGCGATGGTCGCGACGGCGACGACCTCGGCGATCTGGGGTGCGGCGGCCAGGACGGCCGCGCCGCCCAGGCTGTGGCCGATCAGGAGCCGAGGTGCGTCGTACTGCTCGCGCAGCATGTCGGCAGCTGCGACCAGGTCGGCGACGTTCGAGCTGAAGTTGGTGTTCGCGAACTCACCCTCGCTGGATCCGAGCCCGGTGAAGTCGAACCGCAGCACACCGAACCCCTCGGCGACCAGCCCGGCACTGATCCGCGACGCGGCGGCGATGTCCTTGCCGCAGGTGAAGCAATGCGCGAACAGTGCGATCGCCCGGGGCGTGCCTGCAGGGAGGTCGAGTCGAGCAGCGAGTTGGTCGCCCTGCGATCCGGTGAAGGTGATCTTGTTGATGTTCTTGTCCATGTCACGTCCGTTGACGGTGCAGGGCTTCCATCCAACCCGGCCCGGCGCTGCAGCCTTCCATCAATCGTCCCCATCTGTCCGTGTTCGCGAAGCCCCGGAGCGTCGATGCTGCGTCGTCTCCGCAGCAATGTCGCGTTCGGGCCCGCGGCAGGCCCTCAGCCGAGGACAGCCAGCAGCCTCGCGAGGAATGTGGCCATCTGATCGCGCGGGAGCAGGTCATGGGGCGCGAACGACCCGTCGGCCTTGCCCGTCACGACGCCGTAGTCGGCGATCAGGACGTCGTGGCCCTGGGCCGTGTTGGGCAGGTGGTCGTCGTCCGAGAAGTAGTCGGGGATCGTCTCCGGAATCTCGAGTGCCCAGTCCAAGGCACGAGCCGTTGCGTCTGCCATCAGGTAGCGGGTCATGGGCATCCCCATCTCGCACCCGAAGCGATCCATGATCCCCGCGTCGATGAGCCGGTTGAGGTTTTCGGCGTGCAGTGAACCGGAGCAGTCCGCCGACGTGCACCGACGGATCCGGGTCCTGGTCGGCACCCCGCTCCTCGGTCGTTGTCGCCGCCGACGGAACCGCCAGTGCCGACAGGACCACGGCGATCACCAACGTGGCCGTGGCGCCGCGGCGATTCTGCCGCGTGCTTCGTCGGGAGAACGGGTTCGACATGGGGTGCCTTCGCGGTTCCAGACGACCGAGGTCGTGAGCAGGGACGAGTTGCCGTCGTTCTACAAAGAGCAGCCAGCCGTTCGGTGACGTTCGAGCTCGGCCGGAGGCGAACGAAAGCGGCCCCACCGTTCACAACGGACTTTACATTTATACTATGATCGACTTGTATATGAGCGGAGGTCGTCATGGAGCCCAACGTCAAGCAGGTCAGCACCCACCTCGTCCGGCAGCACCGGCGGGTACGTCGCCGGTTGCCGGAGTTGACGGCCTTCGCCGACAGGGCCGCCAACGGCACTTCGGCCCAGGTCCAGAGCGCCGCACGGGGCGCGGTCCGTCTGCTCGAACGGGATGTGCTTGGGCAGGCGGATGTCGAGGACGCACTGTTGGCGACCTCGTCCGACGAGACCACCGAGCGCCGACTCCCCCACCTGCTGGCCGAGCACGACTCGATACGGACGGTTGCGGACCGACTCGCCGTCGTCGCTGAATCCGCCGACCCTCGCCGGGTCGACGTCGCCCGCCTCCTGGGCGGCCTGGGGCAGTTCTTGCAGAGGCACCTGCGTGTCGAGTGGCACACCCTTCTGCCCCTGTTGGCCCAACTGGATGATGAGCATGCAGCTCCACTGGTGCGGATGCTGCCCGTTGGACGCATGGAGCACGATGGCTCGCCGGAACGCCTCCATCTGCCACGCCCGTTCGAGCAGGTGCAGGAGCGGCTGACTGCGGTGGGCCTGCCTCATGTCGGCACTCGCCTGGAGTCGGCCGCCATCGTGGCCGCTCGGCGAGTGGCGACCCGCCTGGCCGTTCCCGGCGGCGGATCGCTGTCGGCGACGGTGAAGGTCCTCGAGGTCGTGTCCAGCCCCCGGGTGACGCTGCTCATCGGACGCCTGGACAGCGGGGACATCGAAACCGTCCTCGCGCCGGCGGAGTTCGAGGTCATGATCACCCGGGACGGGACGGGTGCCACGACCTTGGAGTTGCGCCACGACCTGGTTGCGACGTGGCCGCTTCCAGCCGACGCCCTGTCCCGCGGCATCACGGCCGCCGCGCTCAACGCGATGGTCGGCGAACTGGCGTTGATCGGACTGGATCGAGAACTGCGCGAACCGTTCCACGCCCAGCACCGCACCTCGCAGTGAAGGAGCCATCATGATGGACACGACACATGCAACACGACGAACTCCGGCTCCCCCAGCCGGCCCCGTGGCGCTCTCCGAAGTGGCCGACCAGCTTCTCCGACAGGCTCACCAACTCGACGCTGGCCGATCTGGCCGCACGCTGACTCCAGGTGCCGGAGCAGTCCTGAAGCAGACAGTTCTCGCGCTGACGGCCGGCAACCGGCTCCACGAACACCGCGCTCCGGGACCCGCCACGATCCAGATCATCCTCGGTCGGGTTTCCTTGGGGACGCCAGCGGGGCAGTTGGAACTGTCGGCGGGTCAGTGGGCGCCGATCCCTGACGAAGTCCACGACCTCGTCGCCCTGACCGATGCCGCGTTGCTGCTCACGGTCGCAACCGCCTCGAAGTGACACCCATGAACACCGAGCGTCCCACCGAACTGCACGACGAGCGAGTCCACCGCGCGCTGGCCAGTCCCGTCCGGCGCCGCATCGTTGAGCTCTTGTCCGAGGAGCCGGCGGACGCGCACGCACTCGCCGACCGACTCGACCTGCACGTCAACACCGCGAGGACGCATCTGTTCCTACTGGAGGAGGCGAGCCTGGTGGCCTCCGAGCCCGAACCGCGCGACCGGCCCGGTCGACCCCGGTTGCGCTATCGAGTCACCGAGCCACGACACGACGACGGCGCAAAGGGCTATCGGTTCCTCGCCGAGGTGCTGGCCAGTCACCTCGCCGCGAGCGTGGACGACCCGGCAACCAAGGCCGAACAAGCGGGCGTCGCCTGGGGCCGCTTCCTGGTCGAGACCCCTGCGCCGTTTCAGCAGATCGATCCGCAGGCTGCGATCGCTCGTGTAGTCGAACTGCTTGACGAGTTCGGGTTCAAGCCTGAGCTCGACAACACGGACGCCGCGGCGCCACGCCTGCTGCTGCGACGCTGCCCGTTCCTGCTGGTGGCGAAGCAGCACCAGGACGTCGTCTGTTCGGTCCACCTCGGGATCATGCGGGGCGCCCTCGACGAGCTCGGGGTCGACGTCGAAGCTCGCGACCTGCTCCCCTTCGTGGAACCCGACCTCTGCGTCTCCAACCTTCAGGTCCCAGCATGAGCCCCTCGACTGCACACCATGACGATCTCCGGCTGCTGCCGGAGCAGCCCATCGCCTCGATGGAGGCCTACCTCGCCATGGGCGGCGGTCGTGGCCTCGCCGCCGCGATGCGCTCCACTCCCGACGAGGTCATCGACACGGTTGCCGCCGCCGGGCTCCGCGGCCGCGGAGGCGCAGGTTTTCCAACCGGAGGCAAGTGGCGCTCGATCGTCCAGATCGCGCGAGAGGAGGACCTCGCCGTGTCGGTCGTGGTCAATGGCGCGGAGGGCGAGCCCGGCACCTACAAGGACCGAGCGCTGCTGCTGACCAACCCCTACCAGCTCGTCGAGGGCCTGCTCATCTCCTGCCATGCCGTCGCGGCACGCCATGCCTACATCGGGATCAAGGCCAGCTTCCAGGAGCCACATCGTCGCCTCCAACAGGCGCTGACCGAGGCCGTCGCGGCCGGATGGCCCGGTGCCGACGCGATCGAGATCGTGGCCGGCCCGGACGAGTACCTGTTCGGCGAGGAGAAGGCGCTGCTGGAAGTCATCGAGGGCAACCTGCCACTGCCACGCCACCTCGCCCCCTACATGAACGGCCTGTTCACCCAGACAACCAACCCCTCGCTGGCGCTGGTCAACAATGTCGAGACGCTGGCGAACATCCCGCTCATCCTCGCCGAGGGTCCCGACCACTTCCGACAGGTGGGGACCAAGGACGCACCTGGGACGATGCTGTTCACCGTGACCGGAGACGTCACCACGCCGGGCGTCTACGAACTGCCTCTTGGCACCCCGCTGCGGGTTCTGCTGGAGGACATCGCCAGCGCCGACGACATCCAGTTCGTCGTGTCCGGCGTGTCCAACACGATCATCACGGCGCAGATGCTCGACACGCCGATGGACTACGAGTCGATGGCCGACGCCGGCACGGGGTTGGGCAGTGGCGGCTACGTCGTCTACGACTCCACCCGCTGCGTGGTCCAGGTCGCCGCCGCTCTCAGCCGGTTCTTGTCCGTCGAGTCCTGCGGGCAATGCAACGCCTGCACGATCGGCACCGGCGCCATCACCGAAATTCTCGAGCGCCTGGCAACCGGCGACGCCGCGGTCGTCGATCTCGAGGCGATGATCGGCTGGGCCACGCGCGTCACCGACCTCGCCCGTTGCGGGCTGCCGACCGGCGCCCAACTGCTGACGACCAGTCTGGTCCATCACTTCGAGGACCACCTCGCCCGCCACCTGGCCGACCCCTGCCCCCCGGGTTCGCCGATCCCGGTCCCCAAGATCGACCACCTTGACCTCGACACCGGGGTCGTGACCTTCGACCCGACCTACCACCGCAAGCAACCGGACTGGACTTACGCCGACGAGTGATCCAGCCCAGACAAGGGAAGAGATGCCGCACGAGACCCTCGAATCTCTCAGCAAGGCTGAGGACCGCCTGCAACTGGACGGGTTCACCCACGACTTCACGATGACCGACGATGGCGTCGTCGACCGGCAGACCTCGCGTCTCCACGCTCCGGAGCAGGTCGAGATCGTCTCGATGCATCGCGACGAAGGTGAGAGCGATCCCTCCGACGAGTCGATGCTCTTCGCGCTCCACGCGCCTGACGGATCTCGCGGTCTGCTGGCGGTCAACTACGGGCCGAACGTGCCACATGCGGACATCATCCGGCGCCTCGGCACCGGTGTGGCGGGTACGAAGTACGCCAGGGGGCAGGAAACCGACACTGATGGGTGATCCGGCCTGCTGGCTCCACGCCGTCTGCAGGTCGTGTGGCGCCTTCTCCGAGCACCTCGCTCCCAATGGAGCGTGCCTCGCCTGCCGTCCCACCGGGTCAGCCACGAAACACGATCCCGATGCTGAACCAGTGTCGGAAGGCCCGCTCACCGGCGACCCACTAGTGTCAGAATCAAGCAAGGCAGTGCGGCCCCTTCCGCTGAGGAGGCACCAATGAAGACCCGATTGGACACGTCGGCCCTGACGCTGGGCCTGCTCGCGGTCGTGATCACCTTGGCGCTGGTGGTGCTGGGCAGCAGCGGGCTCACGTGGTTCGACGCGGCCTTGGTCGGCTACTTGTTCGGCACGCTGTTCGCCATCTTCGGCATCGTCTATCGCTACGCAGTGTGGCTGAGTCGTCCGCCAACGGCGAAGCTGAATCAGCGGGGCTGGCAACTGCTGTGGCGCGGCGAGCACCGTGGACGCAACCTGACGATGCTCCCCGGCCTGATCGTCTCCAAGCTCTTCGTCCAGGGGTTCATCCGCAAGCGCTCGATGCGAAGGTGGCTGGGCCACCAGTTCATCTTCTGGGGCTGCATGCTCGCGATCGCCGTCACCTTCCCGTTGACCTTCGGGTGGCTGCACTTCGAGTCCGTCGGGCAGGTGGCTCGCGAGTACCGCTTGGTGATTGCAACCTTCGACACGCCCGTCACCTTCGATTCCCGAGGCGTGTTCGGTTGGTTCATGTTCCACGCGTTGGACGTGTCCGCCGTGCTGGTCCTGGCTGGGGTGTTCATCTTCCTGGGGCGCCGTCTGCGCGATGCAGGCGCGCTGGCGGTCGAACGCAGTGGTGACTTCCTGGCGCTGGCCGGGCTGTTCGCCGTCTCCGTCACCGGCCTGATGCTGACCGCATCGAACCTCTGGCTCGAGGGGCGCTTCTACACCTTTCTGACGACCACGCACGCGCTGACCGTGATCCTCGGCCTGATGTATCTGCCGTTCGGCAAGCTCTTCCACATCTTCCAACGGCCGGGCACCCTCGGCGTCGCCTACTACAAGCGTGAAGGTGCCGAAGGGCAGCAGGCTCACTGCATCGAGTGCGGCGATCCCTGGTCCAGCCAGATGCAGGTCGATGACCTCATCCAAGTGCTTCCCGCCGTCGGCTTCGACTACTCGATCGGTGAGGATCGAGGTGGCGGCAACTGGCAACAGATCTGTCCTGCCTGCCGTCGACGCCTCGTCGGCCAAGCGCAATCCGAACGCGTCCAAGGATTTGGTTGATGGCCACTCGCCCGCTGTCTGACGAAGCGCTCGTTGAGCGTTACGGCCCCTCTCTGAACCAAGCGCCTCCCGGCGGGTGGCAGGCCGACGTCGAAGACATTGATCACATGACCCGGACGCACTGCTGCTTCTGTGGGCAGCAGTGCAGCCTGTACCTGAAGGTCAAGGACAACCGGGTCGTCGGCTTCGAACCTGACTACGACTTCCCCTTCAACGAGGGCAAGCTGTGCCCCAAGGGCGTGAAGCGCTACCTGCAGGGCAACCACCCCGACCGACTCCTCGATCCGCTGGAGCGCGACGCCTCCTCCCCCGACGGCTATCGCAAGATCGACTGGGACCGGGCCATGACGCGCACGGTCGACGAGATCCAGCGCATCCAGGCCGCGCACGGCAAGGACGCGTTCGCACTGCTCTCGGGCGTCTCGTTGACCAACGAGAAGTCCTACCTCATCGGCAAGTTCGCCCGACTCGCCCTCGGCACGGCCAACCTCGACTACAACGGTCGGCTGTGCATGGTCAGTGCTGGCGCCGCCAACAAGCGTGCCCTCGGCATCGACCGCGCCAGCAACTCCTGGGATGACATCCCTCGCGCAGGCGTCATCTGGCTGGCCGGAACGAACGTCGCCGAGTGCGCCCCGATCACCACAAGCTACATCTGGCGGGCCCGGGACAACGGAGCCAAGCTGATCGTGCAGGACCCGCGGGTCACCCCGATCGCCAGGACCGCGGACGTCTTCCTCGGCCTCAAGCCGGGTACCGACTCCGCCCTGCTGGGCGCCGTGCTCAACGTGCTCATCGAGCGGGACTGGCTCGACCACGACTTCATCGACGCGCACACCACCGGTTTCGAGGCCGCGGCAGAAGCCGTCGCCGACCACACGCTTGCCTACGCCGAAGAAGTCTGTGGCGTGCCGAAGTCCCGCATCATGCAGGCGGCCGAACTCTGGGGCACCTCACCGACGGGGATGCTCCTGCACGCCCGCGGGATCGAGCATCACACCAAGGGCGTCGACAACGTCACCGCCTGCATCAACCTGGGCCTGGCCACCGGCAAGTACGGCAAGCCGGGTTGTGGTGTCACGACGATCACGGGCCAGGGCAATGGCCAGGGCGGGCGTGAGCACGGCCACAAGTGCGACCAACTTCCCGGCAATCGCAGCATCACTGACCCGCAGCACCGCGCCGAGGTCGCGGAGGTGTGGGGCTGCGACGTCGACGAGATCCCCGGCAAGGGCCTGACCGCCCAGGAGATCATCGAAGCGATCCACCGCGGCGAGATCCGAGGGCTGTTGTCGATCTGCTTCAACCCGGTCGTGTCGCTGCCCGACACCGCCCACACCCGGGCCGCCCTGGACAAGCTTGAGTTCTACGCCAACATCGACTTCTTCCTTTCCGAGTCCGCCCAGCACGCCGACATCGTCCTGCCGGGGTCACTGCACGAGGAGGACGAAGGGACGACGACCAGCGCCGAGGGCCGGGTCATCAAGATCAACCAGGCGGTCGAGCCCCCCGGCAACGCACGCAAGGACTGGAAGATCTTCCTCGACCTCGCCAAGCGCCTGGGGCGCGGCAAGTACTTCGACCACTTCCTGACGACGGAGGACATGTTCAACGAACTCCGGCTGGCCTCGAAGGGCAGCGCAGCCGACTACTACGGCATCACGTGGCAGCGCATCGAGGACGAGCAAGGCGTGTTCTGGCCATGCCCGGAGATCGGTCACCCGGGAACACCGCGGCTGTTCGAGGGCGGCACCTTCCCGACTCCGGATGGCCGCGGGAAGTTCATGCCCGCCCCGTACCGCGACCCCGCTGAGGTCGTTGACGACGAGTACCCCGTCTGGCTCACCACCGGGCGGGTCGTCAGCCAGTACCTCTCCGGAACCCAGACACGCCGGATCGGCCCATTGGTGGAGCAGTACCCCGAGCCGTTGGTCGAGATGCACCCACGACTCGCCAACCAGCACGGAATCACTGATGGCGACCTGGTCCGCGTGACCTCGCGTCGCGGGTCGATGGAGGCCCCGGCCAACGTGGTCACCACGATCCGACCGGACACCGTCTTCATCCCGTATCACTGGGCTGGTGACAAGGCCGCCAACCAACTGACCAACCGGGCCCTCGATCCGATCTCCAAGATCCCCGAGTACAAGGTTGCGGCCGTCCGCATCGAACCTCTCGGGCGACGGCGAGACATCACCGACGCACGCGACACCGGTCTGACCGACACCGGCGCCGGTCCTGCAGCTTCCTCGCCGACCGGAGGCTCCGATGCCTGACCATCCCACACCCTCCGGCAGGGCGATGCTGCCGCTCATCACCGATCCCCCCATGCGAACCGGAGGACCGGGACGTGCCGAGGTCGGTGAACTGACACCCGACCGCGAGGACGTGGTCTTCGTGATCGACCAGAGTCGCTGCATCGGCTGCAACGCCTGCGTGGCCGCCTGCGGGGAGTGCAGCACTCACCGTGGCCAGTCGATGATCCAGCTTGACCTGGTCGATCGAGGCTCGACCGTGCAGACCGTCCCGATGGTCTGCATGCACTGCGAAGACCCGACGTGTGCCGAGGTCTGTCCCGCCGACGCGATCAAGCAGACCGAAGACGGCGTCGTGCAGTCCTCGCTCAAGTCACGGTGCATCGGCTGCTCGAACTGCGTCAACGCGTGCCCGTTCGGTGTGCCCAAGTACATGGTCGAGATCGACCAGATGATGAAGTGCGACATGTGTTACGACCGCACCTCCGAGGGCCTCACCCCGATGTGCGCGTCGGTCTGCCCATCGGAGGCCCTCTGGTACGGGACGCGGGCGGAGTTCGAGGAACGTCGCAAGGGACAGTTGCTCAACGACTTCCAGTTCGGCAACCAAGGCGTTCGCACCAAGGTGGCCACGGTGGTCTCCGAACGCGAGCCGGGCCCCTTGGACGTCCTGCTTGGCCGCGACGCCGCGTATCGCTGGCAGGACGACCCCTTCGCCTTGGAGAGCGGCCAATGAGCACCAAGCCAGAGCGACGGTCATCCGAGGACGAACCGACATGGCGTCGCGACTTTCCGTACACCGCAGCTGGCGAGGAACGGGTGACCCGCCGAGAGTTCGCCCGCTATCTCGCGCTCGCCTCCGGGACGTTCGCCGGCGCCACCGCAGCGGTCGCCGGCTGGGCCTCATTCCGGAAGGTGCCGACCGGTGAACCGACGCGGGTTGTGGCACTGGCCGACGTCCCGGTCGGCGGGACGCACCTGTTCCACTTCCCGGCCGACGACGAGCCTGCGATCCTCGTCCGCTTGGCCGAGGACGAGGTCGTCGCCTGGAGCCAACACTGCACGCACCTCGGTTGCGTCGTCTACTACGAAGCCGAAGACGACGTGCTCGAGTGCCCCTGCCACGAAGGGTTTTTCGACGTCCGGACCGGCAGCGTCCTTGCCGGGCCACCGGAACGGCCGCTGCCGCGCATCGCGCTGGAGGTTCGTGAAGGCGATGTCTGGGCCGTCGGGTATCTGGTGGACGGTCGCGGGAGTGAAGACACATGACCAATGAGCGACGACTCGAGCGACCACGGCGACGCGAGCGGACCGTCTCGTCGGCCGTGTCCGTCTACCTGATCGTGCTGTTTGCCCTGCAGGTCTTCCTGCTGACCATCGCGCTCGACGCGTTGTTGGGGTACGACCCGCAGATGGCGTGGACCGCCGCGGGACTGAGTGCCCTCCTGGCCTTGGGCTCTGCGCTGTTCTACCGGGCGATGCGATGACGTCCGGGGACTCGCCTGACATCGACGAGGGCAAGCCCGAGCCCGGCCGGCTCGGTCCCATTGGTGGCGAGATGTCCGCCATCGTCTATGGCCTGGCCCGACGCGCCCAACTCACCGGCTTGATGAAGCGCCACGACTCGACGCTGATGCTGGGCCTGTTCGCTTTTGCCAACGGCCTGATCTCCATCGGCCTGATGTCGGCCGCCGCCTTCGTCACGGGGGCGCCCTTCATCTTCCCGTCGCTCGGGCCAACCGCCTTCCTGCTGTTCTACACACCAACGGCTCCCGCCTCGTCTCCGCGCAACACCGTCCTGGGCCACCTCATCGGCGTCGGTGCCGGCTACCTGGCGTTGGTCGTCTTCGGACTGACCGATGCCGCACCTGCGCTGGCCACGTCCGTCACGGGCGCACGCGTGGGTGCCGCGGCCGTGTCGTTGGCGCTGACCAGCGGCCTCATGGCCTGGTGGCGCGTGCCCCACCCCCCCGCGGGCGCAACCACGCTGATCGTCTCACTGGGGATCCTGCGCGAGCCGTGGCAGCTTGCCGTGCTCATGGGCGCCGTCGTGCTGCTCACCCTGCAGGGCTTCGTCATCAATCGTCTGGCTGGACTTCCCTATCCAGTGTGGCGCGCAGGGGGCTGATCGTCATCGGGACGGGGCGTCGCGAATAGGCTGGAATTCCGACAGCTCGACAATGCTCGTCACGATGCCGGGAGGTTCTCGATGGACCGACACGCCTCGCTGGATGCCGTGATCGCGGAGATGGACCTCGTCATCGAGCGCAGCATCGAGACGTCGGACCCGCGGGGCTGGTTCGCCATCGTCTACCGGGCCGTGACGGCACGCGTGCGGTCCGGCCTGGACGACGGCGACTTCGACGACGCCGACCGGATGGAACGGTTCGACGTCCGGTTCGCGAGGTACTGGCTGGATGCCTACGCCGCGTGGGACCGGGGCGAGGCGGTCTCGCTGTCATGGCAGGGCTCGTTCGAGGCCGCCCACCGGCCCGGGCTCATCCTGCAGCACGTCCTGCTGGGAATGAACGCCCACATCAACCTCGACCTCGGCGTTGCTGCAGCAGCCACCTGCCCCGGATCCGAGGTGGTCGACCTCCGTGATGACTTCGAGAAGATCAACGACGTCCTTGGCGAGTTGATCGACGAGATGCAGCTCGCCATCGCCGACGTCTCACCCGTGACCCGATCGCTTGATGCGTTCGGTCTGCGGTTCGACGAGGCGCTCGTCAGCTTCTCACTGGAGCACGCCCGTCGGCGTTCCTGGGCCTTCGCCGAGCAACTCGCGGCCGCGAACAACCACCAGGACCTGGTGGCCGCACGCGATGCCGTGGTCGCGGGGTACGGATCGAGGCTGGCGAACCCCGGGGCGCCGATGCGCTGGTTGCTCCCTGCCGCCGTCCGCCGCGAACGCCCCGACCTCGCCGCGGTCGCGTCGGCCCTTCGCGAGCGCGGCGCACAGCTCCCGGGCTGAGCGTGTGTCCCGCAAGCCCCAAGCGGGAAGACCTACGGTCATGGCCAACCCGGGAGGACGCCGATGACCTTCGATCCGACGGACACCTTCGTCCACGTCAGGGGTGCCCGCGAGCACAACCTGAAGAACGTCGACGTTGACGTTCCCCGCGATGCGATGGTCGCGTTCACCGGGGTGTCCGGGTCGGGCAAGTCCTCCCTGGCCTTCGGCACGCTGTATGCCGAGGCACAGCGTCGCTACTTCGAGTCCGTCGCGCCCTACGCCCGCCGACTGCTGCAGCAGGTCGGCGCCCCGCACGTGGACGAGATCACCGGCCTTCCGCCGGCCGTGGCGCTCCAGCAGCGACGCGGGTCGCCAAGCTCACGGTCGACCGTCGGGACGCTGACGACCCTGTCGAACCTCGTGCGCATGTTGTACTCGCGCGCCGGCAGCTACCCGGTCGGGGCGCAGCGCCTGGAGGCGGAGTCGTTCTCGCCCAACACCGTCGCCGGGGCATGCCCGGTCTGTGGCGGTCTGGGCGTCGACCACGACGTGGCCGAGGACCTGATGGTCCCCGACACCTCCCTCACCATCCGCGAGGGAGCCATCGCCGCATGGCCGGGGGCATGGCAGGGAAAGAACCTGCTGCGCATCACCGTGGTCATGGGCATCGACGTCGACACTCCGTGGCACCAGTTGGCGAAGAAGGACCGCGACTGGCTGCTGTTCACCGACGAGGAACCGAAGGTCCTGATCCGCCGACGCGGCGAGCCCGACGACACCATGGGGCGCGACTACAACGGCACCTTCGCCAGCGCCCGCCGCTACGTCCGGCACACCCTCGCCAACACCAAGAGCCAGATGATGCGGGACCGGGTCCTGCCGTTCGTACGCGCAACGACGTGCGAGACGTGCGACGGCACGGGACTGCAGCGCGACTCGCTGCAGGTCACCTTCGACGGCATGACGATCGCGGAGATGAACGATCTCTCCTTCACCGACCTCGTCGAGGTCCTGCGGCCGGTCGCCGAACTGGTCGAGGTCGACGTGGCCGTCGCGACGGCCGACTCGGGCGAGCACACCGAGGTCGCCGTGCGGCTCTGTGCTGACCTGCTGGCCCGGGTCCAGGTCCTGCTGGATCTCGGCTTGGGGTATCTCTCCATGGGCCGGGTCTCCACGACCCTCTCCCCCGGGGAAACCCAGCGGCTCCGCATCGCCACCCAACTGCGGTCCGGCCTGTTCGGCGTCGTCTACGTCCTCGACGAGCCCTCCGCTGGTCTGCACCCCGCCGACGCCGAGCCGCTCCTGGAGGTCTTGGACCGACTGAAGGGCTCAGGAAATTCGCTCTTCGTCGTCGAGCACGACATGGACGTCGTTCGCCGCGCCGACTGGGTCGTCGACATCGGTCCCGGAGCCGGCGAGGGCGGCGGCGAGGTGCTGTATTCGGGTCCGGTTGCGGGGTTGGAGCACGTCGAGGGATCCGCCACCGCGGGATACCTGTTCGGCCGCGCCACCCCCGTTGCCGGGCACGATCGCAAGCCGGGAGGGTGGCTGCACCTTCGTGGCATCAGCCGACACAACCTCGTCGACCTCGACGTGGACGTTCCCCTGTGCGTCATGACCGCCGTGACGGGAGTGTCCGGGTCGGGCAAGTCGACGTTGGTCAGCCAGGTGCTGGCCGAACTTGTCCGCAGCCACCTCGGCCAGGCAGCCGACGCCGAGGACGAGGACCTGCAACTCGACGTCGAGGACGCGCAGGGTCTGGGGTCCTTCAATCGGCTGGTCCGTGTCGATCAACGCCCGATCGGACGGACGCCCCGCTCCAACCTCGCGACCTACACCGGGCTCTTCGACGCCGTCCGGAAGCTGTACGCGGCCCTGCCGGAGTCCAAGGCACGCGGCTACACGGCCGGCCGGTTCTCCTTCAACGTCGCCGAGGGCCGCTGTGACACCTGCCAGGGCGAGGGCTTCGTCGAGGTCGGACTGCTGTTCATGCCCGGGACCTACTCGCCCTGCCCGACGTGTCACGGCGCCCGCTACGACGCCGAGACCCTGGAGATCACCTACCGAGACCGGAGCGTCGCGGACGTGCTGGCCCTCTCCGTGGACGAGGCCACCATCTTCCTGGAGGACGTGCCCGCCGCAGCCCGCAGCCTGCGAGCCCTGCAGGATGTGGGGCTGGGCTATCTGCGGCTTGGGCAGCCCGCGACCGAACTCAGCGGCGGCGAGGCCCAGCGGATCAAGCTGGCCACCGAGTTGCAGCGGGCCCGTCGCGGCCATGCGCTCTACCTGCTCGACGAGCCGACCTCCGGGCTGCACCCCGCCGACGTTGCGCTCCTGCTGGCGCAACTGCACCGCCTGGTCGATGCCGGCAACACGGTGGTGCTGGTCGAGCACGACCTCGACACCATCGCCTCCGCCGACCACGTGATCGACCTGGGCCCGGGTGGTGGGGACCAAGGTGGTCGAGTCGTCGCCACCGGCACGCCAGTCGAGGTGTCTGGGTCGCCGGACAGTGTCACCGCGCCCTACCTGGCACGCCGCCTCGCCAGCCTCGCTGGCCAACGGGCCGACGCGTCCAACTGACGCGCCGAGGTCACTACGGTCGCCACATCGATGCGGGAGCACACGTGGCTGGTGAGGCGGACCTGCGCGCCATCGTGGCCACCCTGGACGGCGTCGAGGAGATCCCTTGCGAGGGGTTCGACTTCCGGACGTGCGGCAAGGGCTTCGTGTGGTCCTGGCCGGAGCGAGTCCCGGGCAAGGGGCGAGTGATCCGGACGGACATCGCCGTGCTGTATGTCGGTGACGAGGAAGAGAAGCAAGCCCTGTTGCTGGGTGAGCCGGAGCTGTTCTTCAGCACGCCGGGCTACGAGCGTCATCCGTTGGTCATGGTGCGCCTCGAGGTCGCCAGCAAGAAGCGGCTGAAGGAACTGATCACCGACGCGTGGCAGATGCGCAACGACGAGTGACCGTTGCGCGCCTTGGCATCAGGCCTTCTTGAGGAACTTCGCCTTGAGCATGATGGCCTGGCCGTCCACCTTGCAGTCGACCTCGTGGTCGCCCTCGACCAAGCGAATGTTGGTGATCCGGGTGCCGACCTTGAGGTCGGACGATCCGCCCTTGACCTTCAGGCCCTTGACGATCGTGACCGCGTCACCGTCCGCCAACCGGTTGCCGTTGGCGTCCTTGACGATCAGTTCGGCCGACTCCGACGAGGTCTCGTCCTCTTCGCGGGCGACGGCCCACTCGTGACCGCAGGTGATGCACTCGTGCCCGTCCGCTGTCTCCAGCAGGTCGGTCATCGTGCAGACAGGGCAGGCGAGGTTCTCGTTCATGACCACAACGGTAGGCCAGAACCGGCAGCACTAGGGTTCCGCGGGCCCGTCCAGCGGCGGAGTCGCGAGAGCAGGGTGGCCTTCATGAATGCCGAACCGGTGATGACGGGTGATGGCGCTCCAAAGGTGGCCGGACGATGGCTGCTGGGACTGATGCTGGCGTGGGCAGGCGTGACCCACCTGACCATCTCGCGCCAGGAGTTCCTCGCGCAGGTCCCGTCGTGGTTTCCGATCGATGCCGAACTCGTGGTGCTGCTGTCCGGCGTGGCGGAGATCGCCCTCGGCTTGGCCCTGCTCGCACTGCGTCGGCAACGCCACGCGGTCGGATTGCTCGTGGCCCTCTACTTCATCGCGATCTTCCCGGGGAACATCGCCCAGTGGATCGAGGGCAAGGACGGCTTCGGCCTGGACTCCGACGCCAAGCGTTTCGCGCGACTGTTCTTCCAACCGGTGCTCGTCGCCTGGGCCCTGTGGTCAACCGGTGCCTGGAAGGCGTGGCGATCCCAACGGACCGCCAGCAACGACGGATCCCGCCGCTGACACCGAGGGTTCAGCGGTCTCGCATGCCCTTGCCGGCAAGAATCTTGTCGACGTACTTCTCCACCCGAGCGCGTCGGGTCGCCTCCTGCTTGGCCCCGCCGATCTGCAGGCTGTACTCCCGCTGACGCCCCGGCGTGAGCTTCTCGAAGGCCTCACGCAACTGCGGGTCGGCCTCCAGGCGCTCCTGGAGCTCGACGACCAGTTCGCGATCGGGGCGCTCCGGCAGCGGCACGCCTTCGCGCTCCACCTCGATGGCATGTCCGAGCAAGTCGCCAACGACCTGGGCAAGACCTTCGACGTCGGCAACCGACTCGAAGCAGACGCGCTTTGCGGCATGGGTGTTCGGGCCCTGATCGCGCAGGACGCCCGCGGGGTCGTCCAGCAGAACACCCTTGAAGAACATCAGGGCCAGATGATCGGAGAACTCCTGGACGATCGCGATGTTCGCGTCACCCAACGAGTAGCAGGGCTTGCCCCACTTGATGCTCTCGTCGAGTCCAGCGTCGAGCAGCAGCGGACGCAGGGCCCGGATCTCGTCGGGCCACTGCTCGCTGGCGTCGAGGTACGCATCAACGCTCTCGTAGTGCTCCATGCGTGAGCCTTCTCACCTCGGCCGGTTCTC
Organism: uncultured Nitriliruptoria bacterium; assembly: GCA_965364815.1. GTDB lineage: Bacteria > Actinomycetota > Nitriliruptoria > Nitriliruptorales > Nitriliruptoraceae > CBDTZE01. The sequence continues at coordinate 16,277 of CBDTZE010000003.1, forward strand.
CGCACGGGCTGCGGTCACTTGTGCACCAGCACTCGGGTGCCGACCGGCGCCAACCCGGCGGACCAGACGAAGTCGATGCCCGGGTAGCTGAGGCGCGCGCACCCGTGCGACGCGGGGTGGGCCGGGATCGAACGAGATCCGTGGATCGCGTGGCCGGCGTTGGTGAAGTACTTGGGGCGCCACAACTGCCCCAGTTCGGCTTCACGCATGCCGTCGATCTGGCGGAAGAAGGTGAACCACCCCTCAGGGGTGTTGGCGAAGCCGGTCGACCCGTCCGGTCGCTTGTACTCGGTCTCTGTCCCGGTCGACGTGTTCATCGTCCACTCGACCTGGCCGTCCAGGATGAAGAGCATCACCTGGCGCGTCTTGTCGATCTCCACCCAGCGGCCCTGCCGGCTGGAGACCGGGACCGGCCGACTGGCGAACTCCAACCGCGTGCGAGTGGCCTCGTCGGCGATCCCGGAGCGGCTCAGTCCCTCGTACTTCTGGAAGGCCATGAGGGCCTGGCTGGTCTGCGAGCCGAACTGCCCGTCGACGTCACCGAGCCAGTAGCCGAGTGACATCAGGCGTTCTTGGATCCCCTCGACCTCTGCGCCCGAATCCCCCCGCCCCAACTCGATCTTGCGGTACGTGAAGCTCCAGCGGGTGTGGGCCCATTCACGGTCGACGAGGACCTGGCCGGTCACGACCACCTGGTGGTCGACGCCGGCGCGCGGCGCGAACGGCAGCGCCCCGAGCTCCAGGATCAGGTCGTCGGCGAAGTCGCCCTGCGACAGGCGGCCAGGGATCTCGTGGCCGTCAATCGTCACGTACAGGGTCGAGCGCGGCAGGTCGACCGCCCGGTCGAGCTTGAGTTCGATGGTGTCCAGCACGCGGACCCGCGTGTCTGGCGCAGGCGTGCGAGAGGTCACGGCCGGGCCGTCGGCCCGATCCATGACAGCAATCCGCAACTGGCCTTCGACGGCCGATCCCAGGGCACCCTTCCCGCCGTAGATGACCGCCTCCGGCGGGTTGCCGGCTGCCACACGGGCGCCGGCCTCACTTGGGAGCTCGCCGGGCTTGGCAAGCAACAGCGGGATCCCGCGGCCTGCGGCGTGCGCCCCGCCGGCCAGGCCGTCGGGGAAGTCTTCACCGCTGGCGATGGCGACGCCCTGCGTCGTCCCGTCGGGATAGAAGGCGTCGACGACCGCGGCTGCCGTGGCGTATCGATCGCCCCCAGCGATGCGGTCGACGTCGGCGACCAGGTCGTCGATCGCTGCCTCGACCTGCGCACTCACGGCCGAGGTCCCACCGATGATCACGGCACGGTCGGGGCGGACGTCGGCAAGGAACGCGCGCGTCGAGTCCGACAGCTTGGTCGACGAGGTCAGCAGGATCGGAAAGCCGTCTCGGGCAGCGGGGGCGGAGACGGAGAGCCCGGCGGCGAAGTCATCACCGGCCGTCACGAAGACGGTCGTGGGCGAGGGCAACTGGCGAGCGATCGCCGACGCGGTGTCGGCCCGAGTGGCGCCCGCGATCCGCACGACCTCGAAGCCCAGGTCGGCAACGGCCGTCGCGACGGCTGGAGACAGTGCAGCGTTGCCACCGAGGAGCGTGACCGTCGAGCCCGCCGCGACGGCGCGGGTGAGCTCTGCGGCCGTCTCCGACGGCAGGGAATCGGCCCCGCTCAGCAAGACCGGCCCGCCGACGTGTGCTGCCAAAGGCGCAGCGGCCAGCCCGTCCGGGAAGTCGCGTGAGGTCGCGATGACGGCGCCCGTTGCCGAGCCCCCCATCGGGAAACTGTCGCGGCTGAGCATCACCGCAGTTGCGACGCGGTTGTTCCCTGCAAGGCGACGGATGGCGAGGTCGACCGTCGAGAAGCGCCAGTTGCGATGGGCGGTCCGGCCGGCCTCGTCGGTGAACTCGACGCGGGCCAGGTGGGTCCCGGTGGCGAGGTCGAGGGTGGCGATCAAGAGGTTGCCCTGATCGACGCGGGCCGGACGTTCGATGTGGTCCACGAACAGCGAGGCGCTGGTGATCCGGGCGCTGGTCGACAGCACCGCGCTCAGAACGACCCGGTCGCCGTCGACCACATCACCCGGCATCGGGAACAGGCGCTGGACCTCTGCCAGCCCAGAAGCGGCGAGCGCCGGGGCGGGGACGCCCACCAGGACAGCCGCAGCCATGGCCGAGGCGAGGATGCCGCGCAGGGCACGGGTCATGGACATGGGAAGCAAGGGCGAATCTCCGGCCGACACCCCCAGCCTAAACGCTGGCGATGATGGCGGCCCCTGTGGACCTCGCTCTGCCCGCCCCGCGGGTCAGACGACGTCCAGCCACGTGATCATGCCGGCTGCCGAGTGCTCCAGCATGTGGCAGTGCAAGAGCCATTTGCCGGGGTTGTCCGCCAAGAACGCGATCTCGATCGTCTCCCCGCCTCCCATGAGTTCGGTGTCGCGCCAGTCCTGGGTCGGGTCGGGCTCGTCGCCGCGGGTCAGAACGCGGAAGTGGTGACCATGGAGGTGCATCGCATGCGGGAAGGACGTGTCGTTGCGGATCGTCATCACGACCGTCTTGCCGAGGTCAACCGTGGCAAGCGGTTCGTCGAGGTCCCCCGCGACCCCGTTGAATGCCCAGAAGCGCCGTTCCTCGAGCAGTTCGTCCATCCCCATCATGCGGCCGTTGTGCATCGCGCTGCGCATGCCTCCCATGGCGCCACCTTCCATGACCAACTCGACGCGCATCGCGTCGGCGAGGTCGAGGGGCGCCTGGCCCGGCCGGGCAGGCAGAGACGGCACATCGGGGAAGGTCGTGCGGATCGGCTCGTCAGTGCCGTAGGCCAGCTGGATCCCGGGACCGCTGCCGTTCTGGGTGAGCAACTCCACGACGGCCAGGTCGCCCGGGTTTCCGGTCAGGTCGACCACGATGTCTGCCCGCTGGGCCGGGGACAGCAGGACGTACTCGTCGACCGGTCGTGGGGCCAGCGGGAATCCGTCCAGCGCGATGATCGTCGCCGGAAGGTCGCCGAACGACAGCCCCATGATCCGGGCGTTGGCGGTGCTGACCAGCCGGAAGCGGATTCGCTCCCCCGCCGTCACGGCAAGGCGAGGGTTCACCTGCCCGTTGACGGTGAGCACGTTGCCGGTCCGGCCGTCGTGACTCCACTCGGTGATCGAGCCAAGGCTCTCCTCGTCGAACCGGCCGTCGTCGTCCAACCGCCAGTCCTCGACCAGAACCGTGACTTCCCGGTCCACCGCATACGCCTCGTCCTCCTCGATGATCAGCGGCCCGTGCAGGCCGCGAGCATTCTGCTCCCAGGACCGATCGTGGGTGTGGTACCAGTAGGTGCCGGGGTGCGGGGCGACGAAGTCGTAGTCGAACACCTCACCGGGAGGCACGGCCTCCTGGGTCAGCCCGGGGACGCCGTCCATCTGGTTGGCGATGCTGATGCCGTGCCAGTGCACCGCCGTGTCCTGCGGCAGCGCGTTCTCCAACCGGACCTGCACGCGTTCACCGGCGGTGACCCGGAGTTCCGGACCCGGGGTGGAGCCCTCGTACGCCCAGACCTGCGTCGGCGTGCTGGCGTCCGGGAGCAGCATCGCGGTCCCAGGTGCGGCGCGAAGTCGCTGGAAGCCAGCGGGCAACGGACCGGCCTCGGGCGCCAGAGGCGTCGCTCCCGTTGGCGCCGCGGGCGACGTGCCCTCCGGCGATCGCAACCAGCGGGAGCCGCCGTAGATCGCACCAACGGCGAGAGGCACGCCGGCCAGGATGCCGCGTCGTGACATCGCCGGCTTGGTGGGGGGAGTGTTGGTGGTCATCGGTCGGTCGTCTCTGCAGGATCGTGGCGCATGAAGTCGCTCAGGTCGTTCGTGGTAGGCCCGGCGCGGCGAAGTCGCCAGACGAACTGACTCCCTCGCCCGGGACCCTCGCTCTGGGCTTGCAGGTCCCCGCCATGTGCACGCGCGATGGCCCGGGCGATCGTGAGGCCGATCCCGCTGCCGGTGGCGGCCTTGCGGGACGGGTCGGCCCGGAAGAATCGCTCGAAGACATGCGGAAGATGAGCCCCGTCAATTCCCTCGCCGGTGTCGGCGACGGTCAGGATCAGCGCGTCGCCGTCCGCTTCCACCAGCACGGTGACGCGGCCTCCCGGCGGCGTGTGGCGGCGTGCGTTGTCCAGCAGATTGGCCAGGACCTGGTGGGCTCGGTCTGCATCCAGCACGACGTGGCCGACCGCCCCGGACGCCTGCACCACCAGCCCGACCTGAGCGCGCTGGTAGGCCTTCGCCGCGGCGGCGACCGCCATGTCGATCAGGGCGGCAAGGTCGGTCGGAGCCAACTCGAGGTCCAGGCGGCCCTCCTCTGCACGCGAGACCAGGGCGACGTCGTCCACCAGGCGGCGCAGGCGGCCGGTGGCATCACGGAGCGTCGTCCACGTCTGGTCGTCGGCAGCGACGACCCCGTCGGCGAGTCCCTCGAGGTAGCCCTCGATGGTCGACAGGGGTGTCCGCAACTCGTGAGCCAGGTCCGACAACATGCCTCGGCGCGTCACCTCTGTGTGTTGCAGCGAGCCGGCCATGTCGTTGAGCGCCCCGGTGAGGTCAGCCAGTTCGTCGTCGGCGCGTGGAGGTGCCGCGCGGGCGGCGAGGTCGCCGCTGGCCAGGCGAGCGGCCGTGCTGGAGAGATCCTCGATCGGGCGGGCGAGGCGCGACGACAGGACCCAACTGACCGCGAGAGCCGCCACGACCGCCGCGGCGGTCCCGATGCCCAGCGACAACAGCAGCGCCGTCGACAGGGCCTGGTCGAGGTGCAGCCCGACTGCCTGGTCGACAGGGCCGATGGCTCGGCCGACGTGACGGTGAAAAAGCGCGGGGCTGACCAAGAGCGCGACCACGCCCAGCGTCACGAAGCCCGCAGCGATGACCAGCCCGTTGGCTGCAAGCAGCCGCCGGGCGAGACGGCGTCGAGGTGGGCGCGGAATCATCCTTCGCCCATCCGATAGCCGACGCCCCGCACGGTGCGGATGTAGGCCGGGGCGTCCGGGGCGTCGTTGAGTTTGCGGCGCAGGTTGGCGATGTGGACTGCGACGACGTGCTCGTCGCGATAGTTCGCCGACCCCCACACCTGTTGGAGCAACTGCTCCCTGGTGAAGACGACGCGAGGCTGCGCGGACAGGGTGTCCAGCAGGTCGAACTCCAGCTTGGTCAGCACCACGACCTCGCCGCCGATCGTGACCTCCCGAGCCTGGGCATCGATCGTCAGGTCACCGAAGTGGCGGACGCCGGGCGCGATGGGATCGCGTTCGACGCGTGGCCGGCGCAGCATCGCCTGCACCCGTGCCACGAGCTCACGGGGCGAGAACGGTTTGGTGAGGTAGTCGTCCGCCCCAACCTGCAGGCCCACGATCCGATCGATCTCCTCGGCCTTCGCCGTGAGCATCAGGATGTAGGCATCGCTGGTCGCGCGAACGCGACGTGCCACTTCCAGCCCATCGAGGCCCGGGAGCATCAGGTCCAGGATGATGACGTCCGGCACGCTGCGCTGGATCACCTCAAGCGCCTCCGGACCGTCGAAGGCCGGGAAGACCTGGTAACCCTCCCGCTCGAGGTAGCCGGTGATCAGTTGGACCAAGGGCACCTCGTCGTCCACGACGACGACCCGGATCGGTTCCGCACTCCTGGCGTCACGCATCCTGGTCCCTGACTCGGTGGCGGTGCCCGTCGTCACCAATCGTTCCACGGGCACCGCCCCCAAGAACATTCACTTCCGCCTCGGCGTTCGGGGCGCGCGGGGCGAGCCGGCTGATCGCCCAGCAGATCAGGCCGATCGCTGCACCCCAGAAGAGCACCATCCACGCCCAGTGGATTCCCCACCCCATCACGATCGCGCTCCCGGCCGAGTCGGAGCGACGATCGGCGACGTCCGAACGGGCCGGACGCCCCCAGGGCTTTGGGCAGACATTCAGGCACCGCCGTCCGTGGTCGAACGGGCGGCCTCGACGACCAACGTGCCGCGCATCCCCGCGTTGGCATGGCCGGGAACGCTGCACTCGAACACGTAGGTGCCGGGCTGTTCGACAACCAGGCTGCCGGCAACCTGCTGGCCCGCGTTGGCGTCCAGCATGAAGTCCAACTCCGCGATCGACAGGTCGTGGAAGACTCGGCCCTCGTTCACCAACGAGATGTTGAAGGGCACTCCGGCCGTGACCGTGAGCGTCTCGCGATCGAACGCGAGGTCGGTCGCCACCAGGTCCATGGTCGGCGCGCCTTCGATCGCGGGGGCCGCCATCCCCGTCGCCGAACTGCTCATGTGGCCCGGCATCATCGGTCCGGTCACGGCTCCACCCCGGATGCCGATGACGAGGGCCGCGATCGCCACGATCCCGACGACCGGCCCAAGCCATGCCGGACGTCCTCCACGGGGCGCGTCTTCGGGCGGCACCGGCGATCCCTGGCGCACGCCAGGCAAGGCCGCGGCCACCAACAGGGCAGATGCAGTGAGTTCGAACATCATGAGGGGTCCCTTTCTCGGAGTGGTGGACCGTGCCTCGGCAAGGTCAAGGCGCCGGCGCCGCACGGTCAAGATCGGATCAAGACCGGCCTCAGGGCAGGATCTCCTCGTCGGGATCCATGTCACCCTCGGGAGCCGTGAGCGTGGCCCCGATGTGGCCGGCTCGTAGGTCGGGGAGTTCGGGAAGGTCAGCGCCGGGCGCACGCACCAGGGCCACCGTGGCCATGCCGGCCTCAGCGTGCTCCTGGATGTGGCAGTGCAGCAACCACTGGCCGGTCTCCAGCGGGACCAGGCCGATCTCGACGACTTCCTGGCCGTCGATGAAGATCGTGTCGCGGAAGAAGGGCTCGTCGACCGGGACGCCGCCCCTGGTCAGGACCTTGAAGAACTGTCCATGCAGGTGGATCGGGTGGAGCACCCCGGTCCGGTTGTCCAGGCGGATCTTCGCGAAGGTCCCCTGCTCGAGGTGCACCGGCGCCACGTCGGGATAGGAACGTCCGTTGAAACGGAACCGCGCGAAGAGGTCCTCGTCGACGCCGACCTCGATGGTCAGGTCGATGTCCGGGGTCAGCGCTGCGGCTGCTGCCCAGTCCGGTACCGACGAGTTCAACGGCAGCGTCCCGTGGTCTGCCGCAACGGGGTCGCCCTCGACGAGGATCGTTCCCAGCGGGGTGTCCGCGCCGAACACCCCGTCCACGACGGCATGGGCGCCGGGCGTCATCGGGGCGTCGAACACGACGTCGAGGCGGTTGCCTGCCGCGAGGGTCACGTCGTCCAGTCGAACAGGACGGGACGCCGTCTGCCCGTCGACGGCGAGGACGCGGGCACCGAGGCCGTCGAACCGCGGCTCGTACCAGCGACCGTTGGACGCGTTGACCAGGCGCAGGCGGACTCGCTCGCCGGGGCGCACCGTCAGGATGGGTGCCGGCTCACCATTGGCCGTGACCAGCTCGCCGTAGCGCCCGTGGTGCATCGCGACGTGGTTGTCGAAGAACTCCTCGATGATCTGGCCGGTCTCGTCCAGGAGCCAGTCATCCAGGATCCACGTGGCGTCGACGTCGAAGGACTCGACCTCTGCCGGATTGCGCACGATGATCGCGCCGTAGAGGCCGCGGTCCAGCTGCTCACTGCCGAGCGTGTGCGAGTGATACCAGTAGGTGCCCGGGTCCGGGGGCGTGAACTCGTAGGTGAAGCTCTCCCCCGGGGCCAGTGCGGTCTGGTTCAGGCCCGGGACGCCGTCCATGTCGTTGGGGACGCGGATGCCGTGCCAGTGGATGCTGGTCGGCGAGGTCAGCTCGTTGGTCAGGGTGGCGCGCACGGTGTCGCCGACCTCGACCTCGATCTGCGGCCCGGGGACCGTGCCGTTGTAGGTCCACACGGTGGTCGGCCCGGCTTCGACGAGGTCGATCACGGACTCGCGCGCGACCAAGTCCACCTCGACCAGCCGACCGGGGGCGGCGATCGCTGGATAGAGCCCCTCGAACTCCGCGGCCAGCGTGAGGCGGGCCTCACGCTCTGCCTCGGGCGGCACCGTGATCGCCGGTGCGTCGTCGGGCGGCGACGGCGCACTGCCGGGGGCCTCCCCGTCGGCCGTGCAGGCCGTCCCGATCATGACCACGACCAGCGTGGCAAGAAGACGTCGGTGGCGGGTGATCGTGAGCACGAAGGTGGTCCGCAGCATCGGGAATGCAGGAGTGGACACCGTGGACGCGCCATGTCAAGCCCGGTCTGCACCAAGCATCAAGATCTCGTCAAGCTCGATTATCCTGTGGACCACGTGAATGGTCTGGACCGGCGACCGGTGCGCTGATCACGTGGTCCCCAAACACAAGAAACCCCCGAGAACACGTGGTTCTCGGGGGTTTCTTGTTTGGTAGCGGGGGCCGGATTTGAACCAGCGACCTCCGGGTTATGAGCCCGGCGAGCTGACCGAACTGCTCCACCCCGCGTCGATGGACGAGACGATACCGACCCTGCTCGCGGCCTGCCAAAGTGGCTGTGCGCAGACGCTCACACCGCGCCGACGACGTCCGTTTGGGCGGGACCGTCCCCACCGAAGGGCAACGGTTGTCCCGTGGGGCGGCCCTGGCGTCGCGTTCTCGCAACCTGTGCAGAAGGCCCGGCGTCCTACGATCGTTCACCCAGGAAGGCTGCTCCATGGGTCCCCGCCACCGCCATTGTTTGGCCTCGATGCTGCTGGCCGCCGCCGTCCTCACCAGCGCCTGCAATGACGCGTCCGTGTCGGTCGGGGCCGATGCAGGTGACGCGACGCCGGCGATCACCCCGGGGCCCGGCGACGCCCCAGGGCCCGAGGACGAGCCGGCGCCACAGACCCAGCAGCATCCCGACATCATCGAGGCGCGACTGACGCGGTCAGGCGACTCGTGGTCGCTCGATGCGACGATCTCCTCGCCCTATGACACGCCCGAGCGGTATGCCGACGCCTTCCGTGCAGTCGGCCCGGACGGCACGGTGCTCGGCGTTCGTGAACTCACCCACGACCACGCGAACGAGCAGCCCTTCACCCGCACGCTCACCAACCTCGTCATCCCCGCAGGCACCCGCCAGGTCACCGTCGAGGCCCGTGACCTCCAGTTCGGCTGGGGTGGCGCAACGGTCACCCTCGACGTGCCGGCCGACCCTGAACCGACGCCCACCCAGGAGACCGCCGGCGAGGTCGTGATCACCGAGGACGACAGCGGCCGCGCGGTCGCCTTCGACGACCACACGCAGGCCACGCTGCGCCTGCGCCCCAGCGCGGGGCAGTGGTCCGAGCCGAAGGTGGCGGGCACGTCCATCCAACTGGCCGAGCGGATGTTCCTCGTCGACCCGGGCTACCGAGAATGGGAAATACTGGTGGCCGGGCCGGGATCCAGCACAATTTCGTCGGCCAGCGATCCTTGCCCCGGTGCCGAGGATCCACCCTGTGGCGCCCCCTCACGGCTCTTTGAGGTCACGATCGACGTGGCCTGAGCCGGGCCCATCCATCTCCTGACAGGCGGCAGCGCACAGGGGCGCGCGGACCACGACGCGTCGTACGGGGGCCTCATTGCGTCCTCCGATCGGCCCCGGGGCACAACTCGGCCACCTTCCGGCCGTTGGAAAAAGAAGAACAAGCTCCCTGACTTGGAATTGAGCCTCCTGGGATGGGTAGCCCGCGCCCCACCTGCCCACCGGCCGACGGGGCGCGGTGCGTTTGCCACGTCGATGCCCGACACGCGAGACTGACCGCATCGACCCGGAGCACGACCTTGGACACCCACGACGCCATGGCGTTCGTCGGCCAGCATCGCAACGGCGTGTTGCTCACGATCAAGGGCTCCGACGGTCGCCCGCAGGCATCCAACATCAGCTACGCGACGTTCGACGACGACCACGAGATCCGGATCTCCGTGACCGCGGACCGAGCCAAGACGGCGAACCTGCGCAAGGACCCCCGGGCCACGCTGCACGTCCAGGGCGACGGCCACTTCCCCTGGGTCGCGGTCGAGGGCAACGCCTTGCTCTCTCCCGTCGCCAAGGAGAAGGGCGACGCGATGTGCCTCGAACTGCGTGACCTCTACCGGGCGGTCCAGGGCGAGCACCCCGACTGGGACGACTACGACCGCGCCATGGTCGAGGACCAGCGGCTGATCATCTCGCTGCGCCCCCACCACGCGTACGGCCTGGTCCCCGCGGACGACCCGGCCTGACCTCAGCGGTCACGGAGACGCCGCGGGTCACAGGGCCCAGTTGGCGACCTTGATGAGCGTGGCGTCGCTGACGGCGGCACTGCCACCGAGGACGATGACGTTGCGGATCGTGCTGGCCTGCTGCTGCACGGCGCTCTGCGCGGACCGCGAGCTGCCGGCGTTCCCGTCGACCAGCAGCAGGACGTCCCCGGCGGCGGCGACGGCCGGACCTGCGGCCACGGCGTCCGGCCAGTTCTGC
>CBDTZE010000004.1:0-22173 GCA_965364815.1 uncultured Nitriliruptoria bacterium
GTTGAAGACGTCCGGGTGCGCCTTCTCGACCTCATCGAGAAGGATCACGGAGTACGGCCGACGACGCACGGCCTCGGTCAACTGTCCGCCCTGTTCGTGGCCGACGTACCCGGGAGGGGCGCCGACCAGGCGGCTGACGGTGTGCTTCTCCTGGTACTCGCCCATGTCGATTCGGATCATCGCCCGCTCATCGTCGAACAGGTAGGCGGCGAGGGTCCGGGCAAGCTCGGTCTTGCCGACGCCCGTCGGTCCGAGGAACAGGAACGAACCCGCCGGCCGGTCAGGGTCGCTGATCCCGGCCCGTGAGCGACGCACGGCGTTGGCGACGGCGGTGACGGCTTCGTCCTGGCCGATGACGCGCTCGTGCAGGTGGTCCTCGAGGTGGACCAGCTTGGCGGCCTCGGACTCCAGGAGCTTGCTGATCGGGATACCGGTCCAGCGGGCGATCACCGACGCGATCTCCTCCTCGCCGACCTCTTCCTGGAGCAGCATCTCACCCTCGGCCCGCTGGGCCTCGATGCGTTCCTGGGCGACCTTGAGTTCCTTCTCCAACTCGACGGCGCGGCCGTAGCGCAACTCCGCCGCGCGTTCGAGGTTGCCCTCGCGCTCGGCGATGTTGGCCTGTTCTCGCGTCTGTTCCAGCTCCTCCTTGGCGTGCTGAATGGCCTCGATCGCGGACTTCTCCTCACGCCACTTGGCCTGCATGCCGCTCATGCGTTCGCGCAAGTCGGAGAGTTCCTTCTCGATGTCGTGCAGCCGGGCCTTGGCGGTGGCCGCCGTCTCCTTGACCAGGGCCGCGCGTTCGATCTCCAACTGGCGGATGCGGCGATCGACCTCGTCGATCTCCGGGGGCATCGAGTCGATGGCGATGCGCAGACCGGCAGCGGCCTCGTCCAGCAGGTCGATGGCCTTGTCCGGCAGGAAGCGGTCGGTGATGTAGCGCTCCGACAACGTTGCCGCCGCGATCAGGGCGTCGTCGGTGATGCGGACGCCGTGGTGGACCTCGTAGCGCTCCTTGAGCCCACGCAGGATCGCCACGGTGTCCATCGCCGAAGGTTCCCCGACGGTGATCGGTTGGAAGCGACGCTCCAGCGCCCCGTCCTTCTCGATCTTGCGGTACTCCGACAACGTGGTCGCGCCGATCATGCGCAGCTGCCCACGTGCGAGCATCGGCTTGAGCATGTTCGCCGCGTCCATCGCGCCCTCGGCACCGCCCGCGCCGATCATCGTGTGGAGCTCGTCGATGAACGTGATGATCTTGCCGTCGCTGGCCTGGATCTCCTTGAGCACGGCCTGCAGCCGCTCCTCGAACTCGCCGCGGTACTTCGCGCCAGCGACCATGGAGGCCAGGTCGAGCTCGACGACCAGCTTGTCCTTGAGCAGGTTGGGCACATCGCCCTCGACGATGCGGCGAGCCAGCCCTTCGACGATGGCGGTCTTGCCGACGCCGGGTTCACCGATCAGCACCGGGTTGTTCTTGGTGCGACGGACCAGCACCTTGATGATGCGGCGGATCTCCTCGTCGCGACCGATGACGGGGTCGAGGCGACCCTCGCGAGCCAGGGCCGTCAGGTCCTTGGCGTACTTCTCCAGCGCCTCGTAGGTGGCCTCCGGCTCCTTGGAGGTGACCTTCTGCTGGCCGCGGACGTCGCGCAGGACGCCCAGCACGGAATCCCGGGAGACACCCTCCGCGACCAGGATCTTGCCGACCTGGTCGGATGCCGCCGCGAGGGCCAGCAGGAGATGCTCCGTGGAGACGTACTCGTCGCCCAGCTGCGCCATCTCGCGTTCGGCCTGGGCAAGCACACGCAGGAGCGGCTGACCGACCTGGACCTCCGTCGAGGTGCCGTAGGCGGTGGGGATCAGCGCCAGGGCCTGGCCGACCTGGTTGCGCAGCGAAGTCGGGGTGACGCCGAGGCGCTGCACCAGCGGCAGGACCACGCCCTCCGACTGGGAGAGCAACGCCTGCAAGAGGTGCGCCGTCCCGATCTCGGCATGGTGGGCATCGCGCGCCAGGCCGCCGGCGTTCTGCAGGGCCTCGGTGCTCTTGACGGTCAGCTTCTCGAAGTCCATGGGAACACCTCTCGGGCGTCAGCGTGTGGGAGGGAGGGCGCGCTGTTCTGGGGGCAGCACGGGTGTTGCTCGCTTGGCGTCGGGCTTGGCTCGGGAGCCGACGGCGCCGCCGGGGCGGTGCCGTGTCGGGCGGCCGAACTTCGGATGCGGCTCGACCTGTCGGCCGGGAGCCTTGATGAGGTCGAAGCGGTGGGACTGGTGGGCCGCGGCGACGTCTTCCTTGAGTCGCTGCGACAGGATGCGGACCGTGTCCTCGAGGTCGTGGACGCGTCGACGCGACGTCTCCAGGGTCTCCCCCATGCGCAGCACCAACTCCACGCCGGCGAGGTTGAGTCCCTGGTCCTGGGTCAGGTGCTGGATGAAGCGCAGTTGGTCCACGTCGCGACGCGAGTAGCGACGGGTGTTGCCCTCCGTCCGGGCGGGGTGGACCAGGCCCTTGCGCTCGTACGCGCGCAGGGTCTGCGGGTGCATGCTGGCGAGTTCTGCCGCGATCGAGATCACGTAGACGGCATCGTCGTAGTCGGGGCCCGGGTCGCGTGGGGGGAAGTGCTCGTCCACGCGGTCGGTGGGACGCTGGTCCGTGTCCATCACGTCCTCCTCAGTGCTCGTCGGGGAACAGCAGTCGGTCACGCGCGCCGGTGTCCTCGTGCTCGGCAAGGACGCCGACGATCTCCTTGGCCTTGCGGCTGAGCTTCGTCGGCACGTCGACCTTGACGGTCACCAGGAGGTCGCCGTCCGACCCGCCCCGTTTCGGGGCGCCCTTGCCGCGGATCCGGAAGGTCGATCCCGATGCCGTGCCTGGCGGGATCTTGAACATCGTCGGCGTGCCCTCAGGTGTGGGCACCCGGACCTTGGCCCCGAGGACGGCCTCCGAGTACGTGATCGGCACGTCGCAGGTCACGTCGTCACCCTTGCGCTTGAAGAAGGGGTGCTGCTCCACGTGCACGTGGACGTGGACGTCGCCGGGAGGTCCCCCGGCGATGCCCTTGCCACCACGGCTGGCGACCCGGACGACCGCGCCGTCCTTGACCCCGGCGGGGAGTCGGACGGTCAGTTCCTCGCTGCTGCTGTCGGCATTGACGCGGAGGCGCGTCTTGACGCCGGCCAGCGCGTCCTCGAACGACAGGTGGACGTCGGCCCGCAGGTCCATGCCCTTCTGGGCACGGGGCCGACCGCCGTAGGTCTCGTAGACGTTGCCCGCCCCGCCGGCCGCAAAGATCGTCCGCAGCAGGTCACCGAGGTCACCGTTCGCGGCGCCCTCGAACCCACCGGGGAACCCGCCGAAGCCGCCACCAGCGCCGCCGCCCATGCCGCCGGTCGCTCCGAGACGGCGGACCTGGTCGTACTCAGCGCGCTTGGCCTCGTCGCCGACGATGCCGTAGGCCTCGCCGACCTCCTTGAACTTGCCCTCAGCCTTGGGGTCGTCAGGGTGACGGTCGGGGTGCCAGCGCTGCGCGAGCTTGCGGTAGGCCTTCTTGATCTCGCCCGCGTCGGCGCTCTCGGACACGCCAAGGACGGCGTAGTAGTCCGTACTGAGCCATTCACGCTGGGCCATGGGGCAAATCCTGGAGTTGGTGGGTCACTGCTCCACGACGACCATCGCGGCACGAAGCACGCGATCACCGTGGAGGTAGCCGGGGCGGAAGACCTGCTGGACACGCTCGTGCTCGAGCGGGCCATCAGCGGCATCGACCTTCTGGACGGCTTCGTGGCGGTTGGGGTCGAACGGGACACCGGCCTCGTCCAGCCGGGTCAGCCCGTGCTGGGCCAACGCCTGGGCGAGCTTGCCGTGGACGAGGGTCACGCCACTGCGCAAGCCCTCATCGGGCGAGTCCGCAGCGGCGGCCACGGTCCGGTCGAAGTCGTCGAGGACGTCGAGGAGGGCCGACAGCACGTCAACACGTCCAGCGATCCGTCCCTGCATCGCATCGCGCTCCGCGCGACGTCGGTAGTTCGCGAACTCGGCCGCCAGGCGCAGGTGGTCGTCCTGTGCCTCGGCGGCCTTGGCCTCGGCCTCGGTCAGCGCCAGGAGCAGTTCCTCCTTCGAGCGCAGGTCCTCGGGGGCTTCGGCGGCCTCGGCAAGCAGGCCGGCCAGTTCTTGGTCGATCGGGTCGGGGGCAGGCAGGTCCGACGAGGGACCGGGCTCCAGGCCGGAGCCTGCGGGGCGCGGCTCGGTGGCTGGGGGCGTCGCGCCCATCTGCTGATAGGCCTCGGCAGCCTTCTTCTGCTGCTCGGCCTCGTCGGGCCCCTGCTCGGGGTCGTGCTCGGGGGGCGTCGTCATGGGTGGGACGTCCTCGTCGGAAGTGGTGGCGACGGGGCCCGGTTGGTGCCGGGCCCCGAGGTGGTGGGTCAGGCCTCGTCTTCGTTGTCTTCGTCGTCGTCCTCGACGACCTCGGCGTCGATGACCTCGGCGTCCTGGACGTCGTCGCCCTCGGTCGCGCCGGCGCCGTCGGTGGCGTCATCGGACTGGGCTGCCGTGGCCTGGTAGATCGCCTGCGAGGCGGCCTGGGCCTTGGTCGACAGTGCCTCCATCTTCGACTTGATGTCGTCGATGGCGGTGCCGTCGAGGGCTTCCTTGAGCTGGCTCACGGCGTCCTCGAGTTCGCCCTTGAGGCCGTCGTCGAGCTTGTCGCCGTGCTCCTTGAGCGTCTTGGATTCCGTGGCGTGCAGCAGGGAGTCGGCCTGGTTGCGCAGGTCGGCCTCCTCGCGGCGGGTCTTGTCGATCGCCTCGTTCTCCTTGGCCTCGCGGACCATCTCCTCGATGTCGTCCTTCGCCAGCGCAGAGCCGCCGGTGATCGTCATCGACTGTTCCTTGCCGGTGCCGAGGTCCTTCGCCGACACGTGCACGATGCCGTTGGCGTCGATGTCGAACGTGACCTCGATCTGGGGCACACCGCGGGGCGCCGGCGGGATGTCCGTCAGCATGAACTTGCCCAGCGTCTTGTTGTCGCCCGACATCTCCCGCTCACCCTGCAGCACGTGGATCTCCACGGACGGCTGGTTGTCGTCCGCGGTCGTGAAGACCTCGGACTTCTTCGTCGGGATGGTCGTGTTGCGCTCGATCAGCTTGTGCGTGACGGAGCCCTTGGTCTCGATGCCCAGCGACAGCGGGGTCACGTCGAGGAGCAGGACGTCCTTCTTCTCACCCGTGAGCACGCCGGCCTGCAGGGCGGCGCCCACGGCGACGACCTCATCCGGGTTGACGCCCTTGTTGGGCTCCTTGCCTCCGGTGAGCTCGCGGACCAGGTCCACAACGGCGGGCATCCGGGTCGAGCCGCCGACCAGGATGACGTGGTCGATGGCATCCAGCGCGATGCCGCCGTCCTTGATGGCCGTCTTGAACGGCTTCTCGAGGCGCTTGAGCAGGTCCGCGGTGAGGTCGTTGAACTTGGAGCGGGAGAGCTCCTCCTCGAAGTGCAGCGGGCCGGCGTCGGTGGCGGTCAGGAACGGCAGGTTGATCGTGGTCGAGGTCGCCTGCGACAGCTCGATCTTGGCCTTCTCCGCCGCCTCCTTGAGACGCTGGACGGCCATCTTGTCGCCGGAGAGGTCGACGCCGTTGTTGTTCTTGAACGTCTCGATCATCCAGTCGATGACCTTCTGGTCCCAGTCGTCACCACCGAGCTGCGAGTCACCCTGGGTGGCCTTGACGTCGAAGACGCCCTCGTCCATCTCGATCACGGACACGTCGAACGTGCCGCCACCGAGGTCGAAGACGAGGATGGTCTGCTCGCCTTCCTTGTCGAGGCCGTAGGCCAACGCGGCAGCGGTGGGCTCAGCGACGAGGCGCTGGACGTCGAGGCCGGCGATCTCGCCAGCTTCCTTGGTGGCCTGGCGCTGGGCGTCGTCGAAGTAGGCCGGGATCGTGATGACGGCCGACGTGACCTCTTCACCGAGGTAGGCCTCGGCGTCGCGCTTGAGCTTCATCAGGATGCGGGCCGAGATCTCCTGGGGCGTGTAGTTCTTGCCGTCGACCTCGACCTTCCAGTCGCCCGAGCCCATGTGGCGCTTGACGGAGCGGATGGTGCGGTCGGCGTTGGTCACGGCCTGGCGCTTGGCGACCTCGCCGACGAGGGTCTCGCCGTTCTTGGAGAACGCGACGACCGAGGGGGTCGTGCGTGCGCCTTCGGCGTTCGCGATGACCTTGGGCTCTCCGCCCTCGAGAACAGCGATGACGGAGTTGGTGGTTCCGAGGTCGATACCGACGGCCTTGGCCATGGTGGTGCTCCTTGCAATCTGGGACGCTGGACGGGGCACTGGAGGGGCCCGGTGACGAGTCGGCCCGCTTTGCAGGGGCCGTCTCTTGGGAGCAAGGGTACGAACGGTCTCGTCGATGGCAACCCTTCTGCGGCTCCTTGACGCAGACTATCTGAGCCATAGGGACTCAACTATGGGTGAGCCAAGGAGGCGCACCCCCCGATTCGCGCCGCAACCGACCGGAACAGGGGTGAGAACGCCCGGGACAAGGGCCACACCACGACCACGTCGAAAACCTCGGACATGAACCGCACCCGCTCCGCCCTGGTGATCGCTGGCCTGCTGGCCGGGTCGCTGCCCGTGCTGCTGGCCGCCGAGGCCGACGCCCCGTGCATCGACCTCGCCCCCGCGCCGATGGTCTTCGACGAGCCGGTCTGGATCGACTCCGCCCGTGCTGGCGGCGAACCCGTGGTCGCCACGGGGCTCGACGGATCCCTCAACGTCTCTGCCCACGCCGGCACCACGCATGTCTACAAGGACGCCGCGGCCGTGGCCGGGATCGACGACTTCCTGGTGGGCTACACCAACCAGACGCTCAACTGGCGCTCGACCGACGGGGGCCAGACCTGGGACCACGTCGGCCTGCACGGCGCGAACACCGGGCCGCACACGGCCACCTCGACCGGCTTCTCCGACCCCGACTACGCCGTTGACCAGGCCGGGAACATCTACAACACCGAGATCAACTTGGTCAACGTCGCGGTGTACGCCTCCCTCGACGACGGCCAGTCCTACCCCATCGGCAACCCGTACGTCACCGCCGGCGACCGCCCCTGGCTGGTCGCGCTGGAGGAGGGCGAGGTCTTCCTCTACGTCACGACCGCCAGCCAACTGCTGCGCTCGACCGATCATGGCCTGACCTGGATCCCGGTGGCGACCGGCGTCCCGATCACGGCGAAGCCCTACCCGGACCCGCGCAACCCCGACGACGGGATCATCGGACCGGCGGGGACCGAGGCCATCGCGATCAGCGGGGACGACGGGGCGACCTGGACGGTCCACGACGGCGCGTACCTGGGCGCCGGGGTCGCGTTCTTCGACAACGACCTGGCCATCGACGACGCCGGCAACGCGTACCGGGCCCGCGCCCGTGGCTACAACGGCCCGGGCGACACCAAGCCCACCGGCGAGGTCGTCTTCAACGCCTTCAACCGCGACACCGAGACCTGGGGCGATCCTGTCGTCATCGACCTCCCGTGGGAGGGCGACGCGATGTGGCCCTGGCTCACCGCCGGCGACGAGGGCAAGGTCGCCCTCAGTTGGATGATGAACTCGGCCGATGACCCCAACGCCTTCCACATCGTCACCGCCCACACCCTCAACGCCCTCGGCACCGACGTCACCTGCCCCGACGGCTCTTCGGAGCGGCTGGACCCGGCCTTCACGGTCCAGGTCGTCACGCCCGACCCGATCCACGTCGGTGACATCTGCCTGAACGGGACGGGTTGCAACACCAGCCTCGGTGAGGCCGGCGACCGACGGCTCGGCGAGTTCTTCAGCTCCACGCTGGACCTCGACGGCAACCTCTGGTTCGCCACCGCCTCGACCATGCTGCGCACGGCCGCCGGGGGCCCCAAGCCGGTCAGCAACCCCCTGTTCGTCATGCAGAAGGCCGGACCGCGACTGCGCAGCGAGCCGATCGAGCCCCGTCCGACGCGGTGCCTGACCGGCACGCAGGAGACCGGCCTCTGTCAGCGATGACGGTCCCCGCCCGGACCGTCCGGCCGATCGCCGCGCTGGTCGCCGTCGTGCTCGCCACGGCCTGCGCCGGCGATGGGCCAGCGACCTCGACCGTCACCGACCCGGGCGCGATCTACGCAGACTTCCCGGAGTGCGGGCCCCTGCCGGCTCCCAGCCCGCATGACCCGGTCGAGGGACTGGTCCAACCGGACGGAATGGTGGTCGTCGAGGTCCGTCGCACCGGCCCGATCACCGCGGTCACGGGATTCGTCGATGCCACGCCGCTGGAACTTCGCGACGCCTTCGCCGGGCGTCCCGGCGTCGAGGTGATCTCCGTGGAGGACGAGGGCTTCGAGGCCGAGGTGCTGGTCGACAGCGGAGACTTCCGCACGTTCCTCAAGGCCACGATCCGGTGCCGCACGGGCTCGATCGTCGCCTTGGTCGTCGCCCGCGATGCGGACGCCGAGCAACTGCCCACACCCGCAGGACGCTGAGCGCTGAGACTCAGTGCTTGTCGGAGTCCGGGTGCTCGATCTGGCGGACCCACGGGCGCCGGATCGGCTTGCCGCGGAAGGTCAGGCGTTCGTCGCCCCAGTAGTCGACCATGAGCCCCATGGGCAA
The DNA here is from genome assembly GCA_965364815.1 of uncultured Nitriliruptoria bacterium. Classification (GTDB taxonomy): domain Bacteria; phylum Actinomycetota; class Nitriliruptoria; order Nitriliruptorales; family Nitriliruptoraceae; genus CBDTZE01. The sequence goes on from CBDTZE010000004.1 coordinate 8,629, forward strand.
CAGGAAGAGGAACGCCAGGAGGATGATCTGCCAGGACTCCATGCTGCGCTCCGGTCTCGACGGCACCCGATCGGGTGAGGACGAACGGCGGTCAGTGGCTCCCGCCGCCGCCCGTCGCCCGCTTGGGCGGCAGGGTAGCCGCGTCGATCGGACGGTCCCGAGGCAGGTCAGCCGAGGACACGGGCTGGCCAGCGTCCTCGTTGACGGTCGGATCGGAGCCGTTGGGCGTCGCAACGGCCGTGTGCTCCGCGGCCTTCGTGCCCGTGCCCGGCCCGACGACCAGGTGGCCCGGTACGCGGATGCGGACGTCCGCGCCGCCCTGGGAGGTGGCGAACCACATGGAGCCGCCCCACTGCTCGACCAGCTTGCGACAGATGGCCAGGCCCAGGCCCGTTCCCTTGCCGCGCCCCTCGAGGCGCTCGAAGACGCCGAAGACGCGCTCACTGGCCTCGGGCGGGACGCCCCGACCGTTGTCGAGGAACCGCAGTTCGAGGAAGTCGCCCTCGGTCTCCACGGCGGTCACGTCGATCCGGATGTCCTCGCGACCACCGTGCTTCATCGCGTTGCCGACGATGTTCTCGAAGAGGCGTCGCAGCCGCACCGGGTCACCCAGGACCACGGGAAGCTGATGCACGGCCACCTCGACCCGCGGCTCGCGCATCGTGACCTCGACGGAGATGGCCTCGCCGATCTCTTGGAGGGCGACGGGCTCGAGTCGGCCCTTGACCTGCCCCACCTCGGCCAGGGCCAGGATGTCGTCGACGAGGGCGCCCATGTACTTGGCGTTGGCCTGGATGCGTTCGACGAAGTCCCGGGCCCGGTCGGTCAGGTCGCCCTCGAGCGGCCCGAGGAGCAGGTCCGCCATGCCGCCGACCGTCGTCAGGGGGTTGCGCAGGTCGTGGGTGATCGTTGCGACGAAGGCCTCGACCTCCTCGTTGGCGAGCTCGGCCTGGTGCTTGGCGCGACGTTCTGCCTCGAAGAGGTCCGCACGGTCGAGGGCCAGGTCGGACAGGACGGTGAGCCGGGCCAGCAGGCGCCGCTCGTCCTCGCCCAGCATCGGCGACCACGGCGAGGTCCAGAGGACCACGGACTGCTTCCCGGCCACAGGAACGACCAGGACGTCCGAGGAAGACCCATGCAGTGCCTCCGCAGGGTCGCCCGGAATCTCGCCGTCCCGCCCGATGACCTTCCCGTCGGCGTCGAGCAGCGCGCTGCCGCGGGCCCCGACAAGCGCGGTCATGCACGGCAACAGGGTCTTGGCCACCTCGTCGCGATGCGAGGCCAGCATGAGTTGCTGGGTCGCGTCGTGCAGCGCCAGTTCCTCGGATTCGCGCCACCACGCACGCAGCAGGCTGGGTGGGGCGAACCCGACGAGGAACATCACCCCGGAGACGGCGCCGGCCACGGCTCCACCGACCGCCAGCACACTGGACGTCGGGGCCAGGGAAGGCAGCACGATGGCCAACCCGAGGCCGACGGCTCCGCCCGCGAGCACCTGCAGGCGTCGGCGGATCACGTTGGGCTGGCCCTTCGCCGCCCGCATCAGGACCCACGCAGCGCGGGCATTCAGGACCAACCAGACGGCCATGAAGGCGAACGTGAAGACGGCCCAGCCCGCAGTCGGCTCCTCGTCGGGGCCGGGGAAACTGGGAAGCAGCAGCGTGACGACCACGATCCCGGCCGCACCAAGCTCCGCAATCCTGCCCAGCCACCGACTTCCACCAGCCAACGTCGAGACGAACCGGTGCAGGCTGAGGGGCAGGGCGAGCAGCAGGACGACGAAGATCTTCGTGATCCACGCTGGCGTGTCGACGGGTTCCGGACCGAGAATCAGCCCCAGTCCGACGATCAGGCCGCCACTGACGAAGGTCGCGGCAACCCAACCCACGCCCGGTGCCGTGCGGTTCCGCATCCAGAGTCGCAGGGAGACCAGGGCGAGCACGATGTACAGCGCGTTGCTGACGACCTGGGTCGCCGTGAGCGCATCCGTCATGTGGTGGCCTGCATTCCTGTTGCGGTCCGGCCGAAATCAGCCGGACGATCCCTGATGATCATTGTCGGCCGGCGCAACGATTGCACCATGCTCAATGACGAAATGACCCGTCGTGACCACCCAAACCTTCAACGAAGCGTCCGCTTTGCCCGATTTTCGATGAATTTGGCCACCTCGGAGTGATCGCCGGTTCCCCCGAGGTCGTCGGTCGCATCACCATAAAGGATGGCGACAGCCCGCAGCAGGCGGCCCTCGTCCCCGGCGGCATCGACAACAGCCGCGCCGATTCCCGCGTCCTTGGCCAGGAGGCCAAGCGCAAACGTGTTGTCGAAGGTCCCGGTCAGAATGCGTTCCGGAATCGGATGCTCGCTGGCGAACGAACGCCCCGAGGCGTGGTTGATGACCTCCAGCGCCGCTGCAGGATCGATCCCCAGGCCCTTGAGCGCGACCAGGCCCTCGACCGCCGCGGCCAGGTTCGCTGCCAGGAGCGTGTTGTTGATCGCCTTCACCGCATGTCCGGATCCGACGTCCCCGACATGGACGATCCGCTGGCCGAAGCACGCAAGGACCGGCCGGACAGCGTCGAGGACGTCGGAAGCGCCGCCGACCATGATCGTGAGGGTCCCGGCCTCCGCCCCGTTGGTCCCGCCGGAGACCGGGGCGTCGAGGTGGTCGACCCCGTGTTGCTGCAGAAGATCGGCCAGGGCCCGGCCCAGGGCGGGGTCGCCGGACGTCGCGTCGATCCACACGGCCCCGGCTCGCAGGTGCGGCAGGACGTGCTCGACGACCTCGGCGACGACCTGGCTGGTGGGCAGGCAGGTGACGATCACGTCCGCGGCCGCGATGGCAACCAGGTCGACCGCGTGCGTCCCGTGGGCCGCGGCATGCCGGGTCGCGACCTCGGCGGTCCGGTTGTGCACCAGCACGTGGTCGAAGGACGCCGTGAGGTTGGCGGCCATGTGCCAACCCATCGCCCCGAGGCCGATGAACCCGACGGTCGTCCCTCGACCTGCCGGCGACACGGCCGTCATCGCTTCACCTCGACGCGCCAGGTGGTGTCCAGACCGATCTCGTCCCAATGACCCGCCGGCACCTCGATGGCCAGGCGATACGGGCCGTCCGGGGGGTAGCTGGGGCAGGACTCGTCCGGCGGGCACGGGACCATGGTCGTCGTCGACACGACCCAGCCGTCGGCTGCCACGTACGCGATGTCCAACGGGATGAGGGTGTTCTTCATCCAGAACCCGGTCGTGCCGTCCTCGTCGAACAGGAACACCATGCCGGTCCCGACCGGGAGGTCGGTGACCTCCATCAGGCCGTGCGACCGCTGAGCCGGGGTCTGCGCGACCAACACCGCGAGGGTCTCGACGCGCCCGTCGGACGAGATGAGGTCGATCGTGGCCTGGTCCCAGTCGTCGACGCTGGGATGCAACGGCGGCACCCGCCCCAACGACGTGTCGGCCGTGGTGGCCGGGGGCGAACCGTCGGTCGGTGCAAGCGTCGCGGAACCCGAGGCCGGATCGCGGATCACGGTGTCGACGCTGCCGCAGGCAGTCAACAGGGCGGTCGCTGCCACGAGGGCGAGCGTCGTGCGGCGGCGGGTCAGGGTCTGCATGGTCGGGACGCTACGCGCCGGGGCGCTGCGAGACCGCACGTACCCTGCCGCCCGGAACCGACGCCCCAGGAAACCCCATGGCAAGCCACGAGTACGCGGTCACCGCGATCGGCGTCGATCGCCCCGGCATCGTCGCCGCGGTCGCCGGGGCCCTCACGGAGGTCGGCGGCAACGTCGAGGACTCCGCCATGACGATCCTCGGGGGCCACTTCGCGATCGTCCTGCTGGTCGCCACCGACGTCGACGCCGACCGCCTCGCCGCGGCCCTGCGTGACGCGACGTCGGACCTCGGCCTGGACATCCACGTCAGCGAGGTCGGCGCCGGGCAGGCCTCCCCGCTCCCGACACACGTGCTGAGCGTCTACGGGGCCGACGCGCCCGGGATCCTCGCCGGCGTGACGCGCACGCTTGCCGACGCGGGCGCCAACGTCACCGACCTCGAGACCCGCCTGCTCTCCCCCGGCGACAACCCCATCTACGCGATGATCATCGAGTTGGTGTCGCAGGACCCGGACGGCCTGGCCGGACGGCTGGGAACGACGTGCGAGGAGCTCGGCGTGGACCACACGCTGCGCGTCCTCGACGCCGAGACGCTCTGACATGGCAGTCAAGGCGGTCGTCAACTACCCGGCACGTGTCCTCAAGGGGCTCACGGGCCCCGTCGGCGAGATCGGCCCGCGCGAGCGCGCCCTGGCCCAGGACCTCGTCGACTCGATGTACGACGCCCCGGGCTGCGTCGGCCTCGCGGCCCCGCAGATCGGCGTGCCGTCGCGCGCCTTCGCGCTGGACGTGTCCGTGATGCGCAAGCCCCCGGAGGGCAACCACGGGCTGGTCGTCCTGTTCGATCCCGAGGTGCTGTTCACGCAGGGTTCGGAGATGGGCCGCGAAGGCTGCATGTCGGTGCCGGACTTCACCTGCGACGTCCGCCGAGCGACACAGGTCGTGCTTCGCGGACGCACGCCGGAAGGCGACCTGCGGGTCATCGAGGCCGAGGGCTTCGAGGCCCGCGCCTTCCAGCACGAACTCGACCACCTCGACGGCCGGCTCATCCTCGACCGGGTCGCCTCGGCCCGCACCGACGTCTTCCGTCGCAAGCGCTTCGCCGAGAAGGGCAAGCACCTGAAGTGAGTCGGCGGCGTCAGTTCGAGACGCGCCGCATGCCCATGCGGTGGTCCGCCAACAGCGCGTCGATCGTCGTGGCACGGCCGAACAGGAAACCCTGGCCGAACTGGCAACCCAGCCCGATGACCGCGTCGAGGTGCACGCGGGTCTCGATGCCCTCGGCCACCGTCTCCAGCTTCAGCCGGGTCGCCAGGTCCTGGATCAGGTGCGCGAAGGAACCGTCCGCGTTCTCGGCGTCCAGTTCGGAGACGAACTCGCGGTCGATCTTGACCACGTCCACCGGCAACTTGCGCAGGTAGGCCAGGGAGGCGTAGCCGGTGCCGAAGTCGTCGATGGCGATCGTCGCCCCACGTTGACGCAACTCTCCCAGGATGCGGGCAGCCGCCGTGGCGTCACGCAGGAGGGCAGACTCGGTGAGTTCGATCTGGATTCCGGGTGCTCCGACCGGGAACTCCTTGAAGGCCCGGTCGAACAGGCGCAGCACCTCGCCGGTGAGTTGTCGGGCGGCGAGGTTGACGCCGACCTTGAGTGGCTCGCCGGTACGAGCCAACCAACGAGACTTGTCGGCCCGTACGCGCTCGAAGGCCCACTCGGTCATCTTGTCCGCAAGCCCACCGCGGACGGCGAGGTCCTCGACCTCGTTGGCCGGGATGCGACCGAAGGTGGGGTGGTGCCAGCGCATCAGGGCCTCGACACCCACCAACTCGCCACTGGGGAGAGCGACGATCGGTTGATAGCGCAGGTCGACGTCGTTGGCGTCCAGCGCCGCTTCGAGGTCCTGCGTCAGCAGCAGTCGTCGACGTGCACGCGACGCCATGCCGGTGTCGTACGCCGCGAACGACAACCCGGCCTGCTTGGCCGAGTACATCGCCACGTCGGCGTTCTGGATCAGTTCCTCCTCGGACATGCCGTCCCGCGACATCGCCAACCCGACCGACAGGCGGACGCGCACGCTCTCACCGGCGACCTCGATCGGCTTCGCCATGTTGGTGATCAGGCGCTGCGCCACGTTGTGGGCGGCCTGCTCCGGGTCGAGGGGCGACAGTGATTCCAGGAAGATCGCGAACTCGTCGCCACCCAAGCGCGCCGCCGTGTCCGCCTCCCGGATCACGCCGTTGATTCGCTCGGCCACGACCTTGAGGACCTCGTCGCCGGCGACGTGGCCGAGGCCGTCGTTGATCGTCTTGAAGTCGTCGAGGTCGACGAACAACAGACCCAACGTGCGGCCGTCTGCATCCTGCTCGTGGTCCGTGGCGCGCTGCGCCATGGCGTGGCGCATCCGGTCCGTCAGCCTGGTGCGGTTGGCCAACCCGGTCAGCGGGTCCTCGAGCGCCGCGCGCGTCAGTTCCTCCTCCAGCGCGACACGCTTGGACACGTCCCGGATCGTCACGACGATGCCCTCGACCCCGGCCACGGCCGTCAGGTCGGTGATCGTGCCCTCGGCGGGCCGCACCTTGCCGTCTGCGGTGACGACCCGCAGGCGCAAGGGCACGGCGTTGCCCTGCTGCCGGATGGCGTGGTTCATCAGCGCGCTGAGGTCGTCACGGTCCTCGGCGAGGATGAGGTCGTCGAATCTCTTGCCGACCAGGTCATCGGCGGCGCGCCCCAGGACACGCCCGATCGAGGGCGAGGCGTAGAAGACCTTCCCCTTCGAGGACACGAGGCAGACGACGTCAGCCGAGTGCTCGATCAGTCGCTGGAAGCGCAACTGTGCAAGGGCGCGTTCGTCCTCGAGGGCGAACCCGGCCGAGGCCCAGATGCGAGCGGCGAGGAAGAGGACCGACGAGATCGTCACCCAGATGCCCAACAACAGCACCGAGTCGGACTGCTGCTCCGAGGCCTGCATCTCGTTGCCGGGGACGGCGCTGATGATGCCGATCGTCAAAGACGGCATGATCACCAGCAACACCAACAGCATGTATCGGGCGGTGGTGATCTCGCTGGACGCGACCTCCTCGTCAAGACTGACGGGGTCCCGGGCGAAGGCCACGATGGCGACCACGGCGGGCGCCAGGAGCCATGCGGCCGAGCCACCCAACGACTGCTCTGCGCCGGCCAGACCTTGGTACGCCCAGCCGACCGCGGCCACCAGCGCGCTGAGGACACCGAGGCTGGCGAGCCACGTCGCACGTCCGAGGGACGAACCAGCGGCCAGCGCGATCGCCACGCCCACGGACACGACCAGGGTGCCGCCGGCGACGTGCATGGCGGCCGAACCGATCTCGGCTGACCCGTTGCCCACGACGTCGTCGATGCGCGGGGCGATGATGACGGCCCAGGCAAAGGTGATGACGGCGCCGGCGAGGATCGCGCCGTCCAACAGGGCGACCCGTTCACGCCGACTTCGCCCGGCCAGCAGCAGACCTGCGCCGGCCAGCAGGAAGCCCGCACCCGAGAGCAGGTCAGGCCACTCCCCGAGGCCTCGCACCTCCGGATAGAGCGCACGGGCGAGCCACGATCCGCCGATGAGCACCGCCCCGAGGCCGAGGACCTGCCACGCGGCCGAAGGCTCCGGACGTCGGCGACCGCCGATCAGCACCGCGATGAGGCCGGACGCTGTCCAGGCTGCAGCGCGGACGAACAGCTGCACGTCCTGCGACGTCTGGGCGGAGAACCACACCACCGCCCCGAAAAGGAGGATGAGAGCGACGGTGCCGCGACGATCCTGCGCGTCCGCCTCGGTCACGTGCCCTCGGTCCCTTCGTCGGCGCGTCTCGCCGTGGTGAAGGCTAGGTGAGCCTGGGGTGCCGTGCGCATCGTCCCGGTCGTCACGGTTCGCACGACCCCTGGCTCGTCAGGCACCGGCGGCCGGTTGTTCGCGGCGCAGACTGGTCTTCACGATCAGTTGGTCCCGCCCCGCTCGCTTGGCGTCGAAGAGCGCGTCGTCAGCCGCTGTGGCCACTTCGCGGATGTCCTGGTCGGGGTGGGGCCAGCCAGTGACCAGTCCCGCGGAGATCGTCGTCGGGACGGGGCCCTCCGAGGTGTTGATCGGGGCTCCCCGGATGCCGGCCACCAGGCGTTGGAGCACCTGCTGTGCCTCGTCGGCACCCGTGTCGGGCAGCAGGACGAGGAACTCCTCGCCTCCTTGGCGGATCAGCAGGTCATCGTCACGCAGCGCGCGACGCATCCGGCTTGCCACTGCCTTGAGCACCTCGTCCCCCACGGTGTGGCCGTAACTGTCATTGACCGCCTTGAAGTGGTCGAGGTCCAGCATCGCCAACCCGATCGGCGTGCCACGCGCGACCGCGTCCTCGAGAACAGCGGTCCCCCGTCGTTCCAGGGCGCGTCGGTTGCCCAACTGGGTGAGCACGTCCGTCTCGACCGAGCGTCGCATCCGTGCCAGCGGCCTTGTCAGGCCGGTCGTCAACGCCACGGCGAGGAGCGTGGCGATCAAGCCGACGATCAGGGCCAGTCGCGTGTTGGCCGCCTGCGTCGCGCGCACCTCCATGAGGAAGTCGTCGTCCGGGGCGAAGACCGCAACGGTCCAGGGCCAGCGTCCCGTGGCGAACGGCTCGAAGCTCGCACGCCAGCGACGCCCGTCGACGAGGAACTCCACGAACGTCGGCTCGTCGACCAAGGGGCCCCCGGTGGCCAGGAGGGTCGCATAGGCCTGGCGAACCACGGCGTCTCCCGTTTCGGACGGGGTGGCACGTCGAACGCTCTCCCCGTCCTCGAGCCCGAGGTCCTCCGCCGTGCTGATGCCCACCAACTGCCCCGACCCGTCGACGATGAAGGCACGTCCTTCCTCACTGATCGGAAGGCTGGCCAAGATCGAGGACAACTCACGGATCTCGACGTCCACACCGAACACGCCGATGTCGCCACCCTCCGCGTCGTCCGGAGTGATGGGCGCCGACGTGGTGATCCCGGGCTGGCCCGAGGAGAAGAAGATGTAGGGGTCCGTCCAGATCGCCCGTTCCGCCTGCTGGGCACCGAGGTACCAGGGCCGCGTCCGGGGGTCGAAGTCGTCGTCCGGGTCGGTCTCGGTGTCGACGACCTCGCCCGTTCGATCGCGCCAGGTGTAGGTGACCTCGCGCGAGGTCAGCCCGACGTCGATGACCTTGGTCCGGAACCCTCCCGCGCCGCGCGCATCGTCGCGTTTGACGTAGAAGAAGTCACCATCTGCACGTCCCACGAACATGCCGTCGACGAGCTCGTTCTCGTGGAGCAGGTCCAGCAGGAACTCCTCGAATCGCTCCGGGTCCCGCTCGCTGAACACGGCGTCTTCGAGCAGGTCCGCCGTCAGCCGAGCCAGGCTCTCGGCCGGGTTGAGGAAGGCGCCGGCCTCGTCGCTGGCCTCGAAGGCAACGCGGGTCATCACCTGTTCCATCTGGGCGACCGCGGCGCGCTCCGTGGTGGCACGCGTCGACACGAGGATCGTGGCGACGGTCAGGATCATCACCAGGACAAGCGCCAGCACAAGGACGCGGTCGAGCCGTGACGTCACGAAAGACTCCAGGCTCGGTGGCGACGACATGACATTACGGGATGCCCGCACGCTGGGGCGTTCTGGCGTCGGTGTTCGGTCGTCGTTGGCCCTGCGGGGCGGTGGGGACGGCCCGGCCACGGAACGCGTCGGCCTCAAGTCGTCGAGGTGCTCAAGTTCTCGAGGAGTCTCCTGCACGACCTCCCAAGGACCGCCACACGTCTGCGGGACACTTCAGAGATCGAGAGGGCGTCATGGGAACCGACAGACCATCGACCAGAGACCGCTACGCCGACGCCTTGCGTGCGGGGGCGTTGCTGGTCGTGATCTACGGGCACTGGCTTGCCACGCTGCCCATCGCGCGGGCGGACGGACACCTCGGCGACACGGCCCACCTGTTGCACACCTGGGCTGGAAGCGCGTGGCTGACCTGGGCGCTCCAGGTCGTGCCGCTGTTCGTCTTCGTGTCCGCCGCCGTCAACGCCCCCTCGCTGACGCGGGCAACCGCGGCCGGGACACCCTTCGCCGCCTGGTTCCAGGGTCGCCTGCACGGTCTGGCACGACCGGTTGCCGTCTACCTGACCGGCTGGCTGGTGATCGCCGGGACCCTGCGTACCGGGGTCGCCCTCGACGTGAACGGGGCGGAGGGTGCGTGGCGCGTCCTGGGATTCTTCAGCACGTCGCTCACCGTCCACCTGTGGTTCATCGCGATGATCGTGGCGACCCAGGCGCTGCTGCCGTGGTCACTGCGGTTCGACGGCAAGGCGTCCTGGCGTGCCGTGTTCGCCCTGCTCGGCGCCGCGGCGGTCGTCGACGCAGCACGCTTCTTCTTGCTGGGCGATTCTCCGCTGGCCGGACTGCCCAACGCCATCATCGTGTGGATGATCCCGCAGCAACTCGGGGTGCTCTGGAGCCGGGCCAACCTCACCCGTCGCCACGGCACAGGCTTCGCCTTGCTGGGGATCGTGGGTCTGTTCGCCGGCGTGGCCGCGGGCTACCCGGTCGCCCTGGTTGGCGGCGACATCGGCGACAACAACGTGCTGCCGCCCACCCTGATGATCGCCGCCGTGGCCGTGATGCAGGCCGGCCTGGTCATCCTGCTGGCGCGTCCCGCCCGCGCCCTGCTGGAGCGCAGGTCGGTCTACGCGCCCGTGCAGATCCTCGGGGCGGTCGGGATGCCGCTGTACCTGTGGCACAAGAGCTTCGAACCGCTGCTCGCGTCCGTCCTGTCCGTCTTCGGCAAGGTGGGCATCGTCGCGGGAGAGCAGCCTGGCGACCCTTCGTTCTGGGCACACCGGGCGACCTGGATCCTGCTGCTGACGGTCGCCGTGCTGCCGTTCGCCGCATGGCAACTCAAGAAGGCCGCCGCCGAACGAGCCAAGCCCAAGCCAACCGTCAAGGTCGAGGCCGTGGCGCTGTCGTCGGTGCGGGTGCGTTCGGCCGGCGCAGCCGTCGTCCTGGGCGTCCTCATCGCGATGGTCGCCGGCGTGACGTCGCTGCCACAGATGGCCGCGGCGACCGCGCTGATGTGGACCGCCGTGCGAGCCTCGCAGCCGACGAGCAGCCGCGCCGATCGGCCCTGACGGGAGCGCGAAGGGGCGCGAGGAATGCGTGGAGCGGGTGAAGGGAATCGAACCCTCGTCACTTGCTTGGGAAGCAAGAGCTCTACCATTGAGCTACACCCGCGAGGGTGCGCCAGACTAGCCACCCTCGACAGCGAGCTCCCATGCCGAACCCCATCTTCGTCGGCGGCACCGGCCGCTCCGGAACGACGGTGGTGGGTCGCCTGATCGGGCAGTATCCGCGGCATCACCTCATCGACATCGAGGTGAAGGTCCACTGCATTCCCGGAGGCCTGGTCGACGTCGTCGAGGGCCGCCGCGACCCCGAAGCCTTCGTCCAGGACCTGCGTGACAACTGGTACTTCCGATCCTGGGACGGCGGGGGCCGCGGGCTGCACTGGCTGCACTCCGGCCGGGAGATCCACCGGATGTGCGAGCGCTTCCTGGAGCGCGCCGACCAGGACCTCGACGAGGCCGGGCGCCTGTTCGTCCATGAGTTGCTCGATCCCCTGCCCCCGGTCGACCGCGACCACTGGGTCGAGATGTCACCGCCCAATGCGCTGGTCATGCCGACGCTGGCCCGCTGGTTCCCGCTGGCCCGGTTCGTGCACACGGTCCGCGACGGGCGGGACGTCGTGGCCTCGGTGCTGACCCAGCCGTGGGGACCGACGACCTGGGACGACGGCCTGGCCTGGTGGGCGGACGGCATGCGCCGCGCCGACGCCGGGACCAAGACCATCGGCGAGGACAAGGTGCATGTCATCCACCTTGCCGACCTGGTGGGCGAGGCCGCCGAGGACGTGCACACGTCGCTGGTCGACTTCCTCGGCGTCAAGGAGTCCGAGGGCGTCCGCAACTACCGGCGCCACCGCATCCTGGCAGGGCGCGCCAACGTGGATCGCTGGGCCCGGGACCTGTCGGATTCGGAGCGTCAGCGGATCGGCGACAGCTACGAGGCACTGCTGGGGCAACTGCACGCCGACGGCGTCACCTGCCTGCCGCACTCCTAGGCTCCCTGACGCAGTCCCCCGCGACCCGGAACCTCACGTGATCCTCTCCGACGGCACCATCCGTTCCGCCCTCGCCGAGGGCCGCATCCGGGTGGAGCCGCTTGCCGACGACGCGATCCAGCCGGCCTCCCTCGACATCCGACTGGGCAGCGCGTTCCGCGTGTTCGCCAACCACCGCCACCCGTTCATCGACGTCCGCGCCGTGCAGGATGACCTGACGGAGTTGGTCGAGGTCCCGGACGGCGACCCGTTCGTCCTGCACCCGGGCGAGTTCGTCCTTGGCACGACGCTGGAGTCGATCTCCCTGGGTGACGACGTGGTGGCGAGGCTGGACGGCAAGAGCTCGCTGGGTCGCCTGGGCCTGCTGATCCACTCGACCGCCGGCATCATCGACCCGGGCTTCAGCGGCACCGTCACCCTGGAACTGTCGAACGTGGCGACGCTGCCGATCGCGATCTACCCGGGGATGAAGATCGGGCAGTTCGTCTTCGAGCAGCTCGACAAGCCTGCGGAACGCCCCTACGGCTCGCCGGAGCTCAACTCGAAGTACCAGGGCCAGTCCGGCCCCACGGCGTCGCAGATGCACCGCAACTTCTGAGTCCGGCAAACGCGCGACGCCCCGACCGGGGTCGGGGCGTCAGCGTGGTGTTCGCCAGACTCAGTGGGTCTCGGCGGGCTTGGACTTGTCGGCGTGGCCGAAGCCGTTGCCGCCTGCGAGTGGGAGCTCCATGCCCATGCGCAGGACCTCGGCCACGTCCATGACGCGGACCTTGCCCTCGGCGACGGCGCCCTCCTGCGTCTTCTGGTTGATGCCGTCGGTCAGCATCGTGTTGCAGTAGGGACACGCGGCGGCCACGATCGAGTCGCCTTCGCCGTCACCAAGGGTGTCGAGCGCTTCCTCGACGCGGTTGATGTTGACGCGGTCGCCGATGGTCTCTTCCATCCACATGCGGGCACCACCGGCGCCGCAGCAGAAGCCGTTGGAACGGTTGCGTTCCATCTCCACGCCCGTCGTGCCGGGGACGGCGTCGATGAGCTTGCGCGGGTCGGCGTAGATGTCGTTGTGACGGCCGAGGTAGCAGCTGTCGTGGAAGGTCACGCGCTGCTCGACCTCCTTGGTGGCGATCAGGCGGCCCGTGTCCACGAGGTCCGCGAGGACCTGGCTGTGGTGCAGGACCTCGAAGTGCCCGTCGAAGTCCGGGTACTCGTTGCGCAGGGTGTTGAGGCAGTGCGGGCAGGAGGCGACGATGCGACGCTTGTTCTTGCCGTCCTCGTCCTTCTCCGACATGCCGATGGAGTTGAGGACCTCGACGTTCTGTTCCGCGAGCATCTGGAAGACGTACTCCATGCCCAGGCGACGCGCCGGGTCACCGGTGCACATCTCGCCTGCGCCGAGGACCGCGAACTTCACGCCGGCCATCTGCATCAGTTCCGCCGTGGCGCGCGTGACCTTCTTGGCGCGGTCATCGACGGCGCCGGCACAGCCGGTCCAGAACAGGTACTCGATCGAGTCGTCCAGCAGCGAGCCGGCCGTTGCGCGCGGGACCTCGAAGTCCAGCTGCGTGAGCCATTCCTCGCGACCAGCGGCACCGACGCCCCACGGGTCGCCGGAGTTCTCGATGTTGCGGAGCATGACGCCGGCTTCCGCCGGGAAGCTGGACTCCATCATGGCGGAGTAGCGACGCATCTCCGTGATGACGTTGACGTGCTCGATGTCGACCGGGCACTCCTCGACGCACGCGCCGCAGGTGGTGCAGGCCCAGAGGGCGTCGAAGTCGATGACGGCCTCGCCGCCGGGCGTCGAGGAGATCAGCTGC
>CBDTZE010000005.1:0-20197 GCA_965364815.1 uncultured Nitriliruptoria bacterium
GCGGTCGCTGAGGGCGTGCGGTCCTGCGCGCCGGTCCTCGCCCAGGGTGCCCGGAACGGGCGGCAGGGGCAGGCCTGCGGCGGGGTCCTCCGGCACGGAGGGTGTGAGGTCGACGGCCTCGGTGCTGAGTTCGGCCGCGAGCACGGCGAGTTCGGTCTCGGGCTCCACCGCGGCGCGACCACCACGTGGGCCGTCGACGTCGAGGTCGGCCATGACGCCGGCGAGTTCGCTGGCGAAGTCGAGGCTCGAGGGGCCACCGGCACGAGTGACGGGCGCGTCGAGTGCCACCGCGGGTTCGACCGGCAGGTCGACGGGCACGTCCGCGACGGGGTCGTGGGCAGCGGGTGCGTCGACCTCCACGGGCGCGCCCGCGGGAGCGGGGGGCTGGATGGCGTCGGGCAGTGGGGTGGGCTCCGGGCCGTCACCCCGCAGGAAGGCAGCAGCCTCCGAGATCGCGTTGGCGGCGGCGGACGCCGGGTCAGCGGTCGGTGCCTCCGTCACGGCCTGCTGCAGCCGGACCTGGCCCAGGACGGTCAGTCCGTGGACGACGGCCGCGACCTCATAGGGCCCGAATCCGAGTTGTTCGGCGATCTCCTCGACGGACCGCTCGCCGTCGATGGCGTCGACGATCGCGGTCTCGCCCTGATCCCTCGACGGGCTGGTCGGGTCGGCACCCGGGACGAACTCCGGGACGCGGTCGAGGTCCGGGATGGTGCGCGTGATCTCGTCCCACACGCGGTGGCGGGACTCCAGTGCGAAGAGGAGTTGGGCAACCGTGAGGTCCGTCGGGACGGCGGCACCCGCGATGTCGTCGTCCTCGAAGGTGTACGTGCCGGTGGTCCAGCGGATGGCGGCGAAGAGCGCGTCGAGGACCTGCTCCTGCATGAAGGCGCGCACGACGTGACGGCTGACAAGGCCCTCGTCGACCAGCACCTCTCCGAGGTGGCGGCCGCTGCCGGACTGGGCGGCGAGCCCCGCTGCGAGGTCGGCGGCGGTCATCAGACCACCGTGGACCAGTCGGTCACCGAGGCGCAGTTCGTGCTTGCTGGCAGCGGCGCGAACGACGCGGCCCTGGCGGAACCAGACGCGGATGTCGTTGCCCTCGCCGGTGATTGCGAGCTCGCCAGTTGCCTCCCGGGCGTCGAGCGTCCGGCAGAGCTGTTCCAACGAGGTGGTTCTGAGGTCTCCGTGCATGGTTGGGCAGCGTAGGACAGCGACGCAGCGCGTGCCCGCTGGCCTTGCACGGTCGGGCGCGCCCCGCCTCCGTGGACCGCGGCGGACTACGGTGACCCGGCATCGACGGCGCAGGGAGCAGACGCACATGGCGGAAGCGAGCGATGTCGCGGCGGTCCTCGACCAGGGCTTCCTCGACGGCATCGATGAACGGCCAACCACGGAACTCCGTGAGCTGCGCCGCACGTGCGAAGAGGTGGAGTCCCACCTGTCCTATCGCCGGCGGATTCTGCATGGCCACATGGACCTGTTGCGGGCGGAGTTGGAACGTCGCGGCCTGAAGACCACGACCGGTGCCGTGACCGAACTGTTGGGCCACTTGTCCGACGGGCCGGGCCAGGGCGCCCGGTCGCCCAGTCACCAGCGCTTCTCCGCCGACGTCACGGAGAGCTCGGGCGGCGGACTCTCCGCCGACCTTCCCGACCGGTCGGACGACGAACTGCGAATCCGTGGCGAGGAACTGGTCGTGGAGGAACACACCGTGTCGGACATGCGACGGACGGTCCTCGACCGACTCGACGCCGTCCAGGGCGAGGTTCTGCGCCGCTACCGCGACGGCTCGGCTTCGATCGACGAGATCCTGCCTCCCGCCGACGCATGACGGATCCGGTCCGCCTCGTCGAGGTGACACGGCGAGACGAGGTCGCCGGTCGCGACCTCGTGGAGTCCATCCACGTGGGGCATGTCGTGGTCACGGTGGACGGCGAGCTCGTCTCGGCCTTGGGCAATCCGCTGCGTCCCACCTTCTCTCGCTCGTCGGTCAAGCCGGTCCAGGCCGCGGTCTGCCTGGAGATCCTGGCGGAGCACGACTGGCCCGGCGGGCGACCATCGTCGCGGGAGATCGCCATCGGCTGGGCCTCGCACCGAGCCGCGGACGAGCATCTCTCGGCGACCCGCGAGCTGTGCGAGCGGGCCGGGATCACCCCTGAGGAACTGACCTGCCCACCCGACCTGCGCCCCGGCGACACGTCCTCCGGGCGGCACCGGATCCACCACAACTGCTCGGGCAAGCACGCCCTGTTCGCGCTGGCGGGTCATGCCCTTGGCCTGCATGGCGATGAACTGTTGGACCGCGCCGGCCCCTTGCAGGAGCGCCTGTTGGACGCCGTCGACGACGTCTTCGGCCCCCTCGATGCCGTCGGCGTCGACGGGTGCGGTGCACCGGCGGTGCGTTCACCACTGGTCCGGCTGGCGGGTGGGTTTGCGCGGCTTGCCGCCGAAGACCGATTCCAGGACGTGCGTGACGCGGCCTTTGCCCATCCGCTGCTGATTGCGGGCGAGGGCTGGCTGGACAGCAGTCTGCTGGCGGCCGGCACGCTGGCCAAGCGTGGCGCCGAGGGCGTGCGCGCGGCCGGCTGGACGGCCAACGGCAAGCGGGTCGGCGTGGCGCTCAAGATGGAGGACGGTGCGGATCGGGGCGCGGACGTCGCGCTGGCTGCGGTGATCGAAGCGGCCGGTCGACCCGTCGGTGGCTGGGAACCCGAGGTCATGACCGGTGGTGGGAATCGGGTCGGCGAGGTCCGGCCCAGCGCTCTGCTCCTCGAGGTCCTGCGGGCCGTCGGGATCCCGGGCTGACTGCGGCGCCCCGGGTGCTTGCTTTCGCTGCCCGCGTGCCGCCGTTGCTAGCGTCCTGCCTGACGTCCACGGCCCAGGAGCGATGATGACGGACTCCGTCGACACGCCCGAGGTCGAGGGCATTCCTCCCCGGTTGCGTGACCTCGGTTCGTACATCCGGGGCCAGCGGAACAACGCGCAGCTCTCCCTGCGCAATCTCGCGAAGTTGGCGGGGGTCTCCAACCCCTACCTGAGCCAGATCGAACGGGGCCTGCGCAAGCCCTCGGCGGAGATCCTCCAGGCGATCGCCAAGGCGCTGGAGATCTCCTCGGAGACGCTCTACGTCAAGGCGGGCATCCTCGAGGAACGCGACGACCTTCCCGACCTCGAAGGTGCGATCGTCCGCGACCCGTGGCTCACGGACCCGCAGCGACAGACGCTGGTCGAGATGTATCGCTCCTTTCGCCAGTTGAACCAGATGCAGTCGGACTCCGGCGGCGAGGCCCGTGGCGGCGTCGACCGCCTGCGGTCCCTGCTCGACCAGGTCACGGCTGGCGGCGTCGACGACGAGGCAATCCTGCGGTCGAAGGCCGACGGCGAGGACGCCGAGGAGGCCTGACGTGGAGGTCCGGACCCACGAGGACCCGCGTGACGTCGTTGACGTCTGGCAGGGCCTGGTCGCGGCCGACCCCGTCGGCACACCGTTCCACGGCCCCACGTGGATCATGGCCTGGGCCGCCGCGCGCGGCGAAGGACGACTGCGAGTCCGGACGGTCGAGGCAGAGGGCACCACGGTCGCCGTCTTCCCGGAGATCGGCGACGGCACGTCCTGGCAGGTCCCGGGCGGCACCGACGTCACGGACTATCGCGGGCCGGTCGGGGAGCCTGAGCACCAGTCCGCCGCCGCGGCGGCCTGGCTGGCCGCACTGGCAGCGGACGGGATCGACAGCTTCGCGCTCCACGGCCTCGCTGCCGATGGTGGCTGGATGGACGCCATCGCCGCGGCTGCCGAGGAGCAGGGCTTCCTCATCGACGGGCGCGAGCGAGAGGACGTGTGCCCGCGCGTCGACCTTGCCGGCGACGACCCCGAGGCCTGGCTGGAACGGCTGGACGGCAAGGAACGCCACGAACTGCGCCGCAAGGCACGCAAGCTCGGTCGTGACCTCGGAGGGACCGAACTGATCGAGGCAACGGACCTGCCGGCGGCCCTGGACCGATTCTGGGAGTTGGCGGTCACCTCCGAGGGAGACAAGGGCGACTTCTTCGCGGATCCTTCGCATCGCGCCTTCTTCGACGCGCAGGTCGCGGCCTTCGTCGGCCGCGGCGTCCTGCGGATCCACGAGTTGCATGCCGGGGGTCTGCCGGCTGCGTCGATGATCTCGCTCGTCGACGACCGGGAATGGGGGCTCTACAACTCGGCGTTGGATCCCACACTGGCCTCGTTCGCGCCCGGCACCGTCCTGGCGGCGGAGTTGTGCACCCTCGCAGCCAGCGAGGGCCTGCGCATCTTCGACTTCCTGCGCGGGGACGAGGACTACAAGTATCGCTTCGGTGCGGTCGATCGCGAGATCGAACGGGCCACCCTCCGGAGGGCCGTGTGACCGCACTGACCGCGACCAGGCCGCTGCCCGCTGGGCTGCGCCGGGTCGCGATGTTGTCGGTGCACACCTCGCCTCTCGACCAGCCGGGGACGGGCGACGGCGGCGGGCTGAACGTCTACGTCCTGCAGGCTGCGCGGCGCCTGGTCGAACGCGGCGTCGAGGTGGACCTGTTCACCCGACGGACGCGCGCCAGCCAACCCCGACGGGTGGAACTCGCTCCCGGCCTCGTGCTGCACCACGTGACGGCCGGGCACGTCGGGCCCGTGCCCAAGGAGGAACTGCCCTCCATCCTGTGCGCCTTTGTGCTGGCGATGCGTCGTCACCCGACCGCGGAGTCGCACGACCTGCTCCACGCCAACTACTGGCTGTCCGGTTGGGTGGGGCGACGGCTCGCGGAAGCGTGGGACATCCCACTGGTCACCACCTTCCACACCCTCGGGGCACTGAAGAACGCGACCCTGGCGCCCGGGGACCAGGCCGAGCCGGCCCTGCGCCTGCTGGCGGAGCGTCGCATCGCCCATGCCTCGGACCGGATCACGGCGATGGGCTGCGACGAGGCCGGCGTCCTGCATCGCGCCCTGGGCGTCTCCGGCGCCAGGATCGACGTCGTGCCGGCTGGGGTGGACACGCAGATCTTCCGGCCCGACGGCCCGGTCGGGGCACCCGACCTGCCGCCGTCCCTGCGGCACGAGGGGGAGCGGCTGCTGCTCTTCGCGGGTCGTCTGCAGCCCCTGAAGGGCCCGGACGTCGCGATCAAGACCCTCGCCCACCTGCTGGAGGCGGGCCACGATGCCCGGCTGGTCGTGGTCGGTGGCACCTCCGGGACCGGCTCCGGCCGCAGCACGCCGAGCCACCTCCGCGAGCTTGCCGAGGGACTCGGCGTCAACCATGCGATCACGCTGCTGCCGGCTCGGCCGCACTGCGACCTCGCTGCCCTCTATCGGGCGGCCGACGTGGTGCTGGTGCCAAGCCGGAGTGAGACGTTCGGGCTGGTCGCACTGGAGGCCCAGGCGTGCGGCACGCCCGTCGTGGCCGCGGCCGTCGGCGGGCTCAAGGGCATCGTCGGGGCGGGCGGGACGCTTGTCGAGGGGCACGACCCGGCCGACCACGCACGGGCCGTCGCGGCGTATCTCGACGACCCGGATCTGGTTGCGCGGGCGGGTGCCGCCGGGGTCGACACCGCAAAGGCCTCCAGTTGGGAGGGAACGGTCGACCGGCTGTTGGAGGTCTACGGTGGCGTTCTGCGCGACCGCGCCAGGCGGATCGCCAGTTGACGACGGGGCTTGGCGTGGATGCAGACGGGGTGCATGCGCTGCTGCTGGACGTCCTGCGCGGGGCGGACCTGCCGGTCGAGGACGTCGGTGACCGCCGCGTCCTGAGCCTGCTGACCGGCGACCACAAGCGGACCATCCCGGTGCTGCTGCAGGTCACCGAGCGGTCGCTGCGGCTCACGTCGCTCTTCACCGGAGTGCCCGACGAGGGGCACGCCAAGGTCTACGGCCTGCTGCTGCACCGCAATGAACGCGCGCGTCATGTCCACTTCGCCCTGGACGACGACGGTGATCTCATCCTGACGGGGCGTGTCCCACTGGCCGCCGTGGACCGCGGTCTGCTCGACGAGTTGCTCGGTGAGCTGCTGCTCACGGCCGACGAGACCTTCGACGCCGTCCTGCGGATCGGGTTCGCCGGCTATCTCGGCCATGAGCAGCGTTGGCGCGCGAAGGCCGGACTGGCGCCGAACCCGGTGGGTCAGCCGCAGGGCGAAACCGGCGCCACCAGCTGACCAGTGCCGAGCGACCGTTTGGCGCAGGTCCGATGGCCAAATCGACGCCACAGGCGGCCGTGAGCGGCCATGCGGCGGAGATTGGGGCCCGGACGGTGGCCGTTTGCCAGTGACGGACTAGTCACGATGAGCCGGGGGAATCTCCCCCGTGTGGGGCATGGTGGCCGATCGGCGGATGGGGTCTGCTTGACACAGGTGATCGGCGGTCGACGTCGAGCACATCAGACAGGCCCACTCCGAGGCCGCGGGGGAGACCGTTCCCCTCGGTTCGGGCCAACCAAACAGGGATGCAACATGCTGTCCAACCGAAGGACGATCGTCGCGCTGGCTTCCGCCGGCATCACGGCGCTGAGCCTGGCCGCGACGACCTCCACCGAGGCCGTCCCCGCTGCGGGCACCGCCAGTTCCACGATGTCTGCGCTCACGCTCGCCGTGACCGGACTCGCCGTGCCGACACCGGTCACGGTGTTCCAGGCCGGGACGCTCGCCACCACCGATGCGGCCCACCCGGGCAACGTCCTCGGTGCACCGTGGGCCTCCTCGACCGTCGTGCCCCTCGTGGTCGCGGGTGAACAGTTCGGCGCCATGACGGCACGCAGTGACGAGGGCGGCAGCGTCTTCGCTCCCGCGACCGCCGTCACCGGTGCCGGCTTCGCCGCCTTCGACATGGCCGCCACCGCCACCACGGACAGCGCCCAGTCGGTGATCGGCGCGACCGCCGGCTCCCTCGACGTCCTCCCGGGCCTCGTCGGGCTGAACGTCTCGTCCGTCGGCATCACCTCGCTGGTCAACGGTGACGGCGCAAGCAACACGCAGGGCCTCAAGGTCGACGGGCTGGACGTCAGCCTGGGTGACCTCGTCCCGGCCGAGATCCTCGCCGCACTGCCCATCGACGTCCTGCTGGACCTGCTGGCGCAGCTGCCGGTCGGCGCCCCGGACCTCGCCAATGTCTCCGACGCCGCCACCGCACTTGTCGGTGACGTCCGCTCCGGTGTCGAGGGCGTTGTCGCCGTCGCCGCCGGTGTCGACCAGACCACCGCTGCACTGACCAAGGCCATCGCCGACGTCGCCAGCCAGGAAGCCATCGTGGCCGGCCTGAACGTCGACCTCGCCGCTGCCCAGACGGCCTCGACCAATGCCGCCGCCGCCGTGCAGGTCGCCTCGACCAACGCCGCGAACGCCGTGTCGTCGACCGTCACCAACCTGCTCGGCATCGCCAGCACCACGTGCCTCGGCGAACTCAACCTCCAGGGCTGCCTCGACGACCTGGTCGTCTCGACGAAGGCGACGCTGACCACGGCGAAGGCAACGTCCGCTGCCGCCACGGCGACGGTTGACCAGCTCACCAAGGACCTGGCTGCGGCCACGTCGCTCCTGAACGGTCTGGCCGACGTCGTCGACCAGCTCACCGACGTCCTCGACGCCCTCGTCTCGCAGCTCGTCTCGCTGGTCAACGACCTGCTCGACAACCTGAACAACCTCGTCGCCGCGCTGACGAACCTCAACGGTTCGCTCGGTGGCGTCATCGAGGGACTGCTCAACACGACCCTCGTCGGCATCGACGGCATCGACCTCTCCCTGAGCGCGATCGCCACCGATGACGCCGCGACCTCCACGGCCGGTGTCGTCTGCTCCATCGGGGACATCACCATCGCCGGGATCAGCCTCGGCGGCGGCGAGTGCGACGGCAGCACCCTCACGGGCTCGCTGACCGGAGCGCTTGACACCGTCAACGGCCTCCTGGCGGCCCTGCCGCTCGGTGACCTCGTCGCCCTCCCGCAGGTCTCGCTGGACCTGCTCGACATTGCCAGCTCGGTCACCGAGGCCGACGGCTTCGTCACCTCGACCGCCACGGTCGTCCCACTGGTCCTCGACATCCCGTCGGTGGACATCGACCCGGCCAACCTGGTCGACGGGCTGCTCGCGCAGCTCTCCGGTGACCTCCTCGGCAACCTGCTCGCCAGCCTGCCGGCCGCCGCGACCCTCGAAGGCCTTGGCCTCGGAGACGCCGCAGCTGCACTGCAGACGCTGACCGACACGCTCTCCCCGGCCCTGGACGCTGCGTCCACCGCCGTCGGTGACATCGTCGCCCTCCTCCCGGACGGTTCCGGCCTGGTCGCACTGACCACCCCCGGCATCAACCTGGAGATCGACCCGACGTCCACCGCCAGCTTCCGGGCAGGCTCGGACGGCTCCGCACCGGCCCCGGCTCCGGCCCCGGCACCGCTCCCCGCAACGGGTGGTGGCGCGATCGTCCTGGGTGCCCTGGGCCTGGCTGGCTCCTGGTCGCTGCGTCGCCGCGGCTGACCACGCCGGTCAGCACAGGCTGACCGACCGCACGTCCTGACGAACCGGAGCCCTCACGGGCTCCGGTTCGTCTGTTTCACGCTTGACTGGCCCTCCCGCCCGTGTCCCCACGCCTTCTTCGCGAGACCGCCCATGCTCCGACGTGCCCTCATCGCTGCCTCCGAGAGCCGGGGCCTGCGTCGCTTCGCCGAGGAGCGCACCATCGCTCGCAAGGTGGTCGACCGCTTCGTGCCGGGCGACACCCTCGATGACGCGCTTCGCGTCGCCAAGGAACTGGCGGCACTGGGCGCCACGGTCACGCTCGACCATCTCGGCGAGGCGGTCGAGGACGAGGCGGCGGCCCGTCGAACGGCGGCCGCCTACGAGGAGGCACTTGACCGCCTCGCGGCCGAGGGCCTCGACGCCAGCATCTCGGTCAAGCCCACCGCCATCGGGTTGGACGTCTCCCATGACCTGTTCGTGACCCTGGTCACGGCGCTCTGTGAGCACGCGAAGCCGCACGGGATGCAGGTCACCCTCGACATGGAGGACTCCGACACCACGCAGGCGACGGTCGAGTTGGTCGCGAAGTTGCGGGGCGAGGGCCATCGCATCGGCTGTGCCGTGCAGGCCTACCTGCGTCGGACGCCTGCCGACCTCGCGCTGTTGACCGACCTCGGCGCCAGCCTGCGGATCTGCAAGGGCGCCTACGCCGAGCCCGAGGAGTTGGCGCTCCAAGGTCGCGACGAGATCCGCACCGCCTACCTCGACCTCGCCGACCACGTGCTGCAGTCGGGTGTCTACGGCCGCTTCGCGACCCACGACGACTTCCTGATCACGCAGATCGAGAACCTCGCGACCCGGCACCAGGTCGCGGAGGACTCCTGGGAGTTCCAGATGCTCTACGGCATCCGGGAACCACTCCAGCGCGAAATCCTGGCCCGGGGACACCACCTGCGGGTCTACATCCCGTACGGCGCGGAGTGGTACCCGTACTTCGTTCGCCGACTGGCCGAACGCCCCGCGAACCTGACGTTCTTCCTGCGTGCTCTCGTGGGCAAGCGCTGAGAACTGGCAGACTGTCACACGACCCCACGACGAAATGACGCACCAGGTGGACGGCACGCTTGCCATCATCGGCACGGGACGCATCGGCGAAGCGCTGCTGCGCGGGCTGCTGCGTTCCCAGACCGTCCCGGCCGACCGCGTCGTCTGCACGTCGCGGCGCCAGGAGCGCTGTGACGAGTTGGCGTCCGGGCTTGGCGTCCGCACCACGACCGACAACGCCAAGGCCGTGGCCGAAGCCGACGTCGTGGTCCTGGCCGTGAAGCCGCAGAAGCTCACCGCCGTGCTCCGAGAGATCGCTTCGTCCTGCCACTCCGGCCAGACCGTCATCTCCGTCGTGGCCGGCGCGACCACCGAGGGCATCGAACGACACCTGGAGAAGGACGTCGCGGTCGTGCGTGTCATGACCAACACCCCGGTCCAGGTCGACGAGGCCATGAGCGTGCTCGCCCCCGGAGTCCACGCTGGACCGTCCCACCTCGCGATCGCGAACGACATCCTCAGTCATGTCGGCAAGGTCATCCAGCTCGAGGAGGAACACCTCGACTCCGTCACCGCGCTGTCCGGCAGCGGCCCGGCGTACTTCTTCCTGCTTGCCGAGGCCATGATCGACGCCGGCATCCTCCTGGGGTTGCCGCGTGACGTCTCCACGGAACTCATCATCCAGACCATGGTCGGGTCGGCCGTCATGCTGCGCGACACCGGCAAGCATCCGGTGGAGCTGCGCGAGATGGTCACCTCTCCGGGCGGCACGACCATCGCCGCGATCCGCGAGCTGGAACGTTCCCGCGTCCGGGCCGCGTTCCTCGACGCCATCGAGGCCGCCAAGCTCCGCAGCCAGGAACTGGCCGGCGAGTGACCCCGTAGGCTCGTCTGCGGAGCAGCGAAGGGACCAAGGGTGTCGGGAGCCGGACGCGTTGCGCTGGTCTGGGACGAGGCGATCGCGGCGTACGACTTCGGCGACGATCACCCCCTCGCGCCCGTTCGGGTCGAACTGACCCACGACCTCATCCGCGAGGTCGGCCTGCTGGACCGCCCCGACGTCGTCGAGGTCCGCCCCGGCGAACTGCTCGACCCGGCCATCCTGCGACTGCACCGCCCCGACTTCGTCCGGGCCGTGCAACGGGCCGGCACGGACGCCACCGCCGTCGACTGGGCCTTCGGCCTGGGTTCCTTCGACTGCCCGCCGTTCCCGGGGATGCACGAGGCCTCCCGGCTGGTCTGTGCCGCCTCGGTCGAGGCCGCTCGCCAAGTCTGGTCCGGCGACTCGGTCCACGCGTTCAACCCCGCTGGTGGGCTGCACCACGCCATGCCGGACAAGGCGGCCGGGTTCTGCATCTACAACGACCCCGCCGTGGCCATCGACTGGTTGCTGGAACAAGGCGCCCAACGTGTCGTCTACCTCGACGTGGACGTGCACCACGGGGACGGCGTCGAGGTCATGTTCGCCGACGACCCCCGCGTGCTCACGATCTCGCTGCACGAATCCGGGAAGTACCTCTTCCCCGGCACGGGGTGGGCCCAGGACATCGGCGGCGCCGGTGCGCCGGGCTCGGCCGCCAACGTGCCGTTGCTCCCCGGGACCGACGGCAACCTCTGGCTCCGCGCGTGGGACGAGGTCGTCGAGCCGCTGATCCGGGCCTTTCAGCCGGACGTGCTGGTGTCGCAGATGGGCTGTGACACGCACGCCACCGATCCGCTGGCCCACCTCGCGCTGACCGTCGACGACTTCGCCGAGATCTGCCGCCGGACCCACGTCCTGGCCCATGAGGCGGCCGGCGGCCGTTGGGTCGCCATGGGCGGGGGCGGCTACCAGTTGGTCCAGGTCGTCCCGAGGGCGTGGACGATCCTGTTCGCGGAGATGTGCGGCGCCCAACTGCCCACAGAGATCCCGGAGGCCTGGCGGTTGCGCACCCACCGGCGGGTCGGCGAGGTCGCCCCGGCGAGGTTCACCGACCCCACCATCCGGGTCGAGCCCGACGTCCTCGCACGAGCAGCCGCCGAGGTGGACGCCATCATCCGCGCTCTGCGGACCTCCGTGCTGCCCCGCCACGGCCTGCGCTGACGATGCGAGCACCTGCGGACGGGGCGTGTCGAGGTGACTGACGAGGCTGCGCACCGAGCCTTCACCCGGGCCGACCCTCCCGCGGACCAGGTGCGCGCCGTCGCGCAGGCACTGGACCTCGGGGCGGTCCGTCGGGTGCAGGTGTTCGAGGGAGGGTTGGAGTCTGCGGTCCACCGCCTCGACGCCGAGCGCGGGTCGGTGGTCCTGCGGCGTTTCGACCCCGAGCACGGCTGGCACACGCCCGCGGTCATCCAGCACGAGATCGACGTGCTCTCCCACCTCGCACCAACGCCCGTGCGTGCACCGGAGGTCCTGCTGGCCGACCCGGACGGGGCCATCACCGGCAACCCCATGATCGTCCTGTCGCTGCTGGCCGGGCGGACCCAGGCGCCGCCACTCGTCGACCCGGCGTCGATGGCCCACCTCGTCGAGGCGATGCAGGAAGTCCACGCGTGCCGACCCTTCGCCCGATCCGAGGGAGGGCACGAGTCGTGGCGCCTGCTCCAGGAGCCGGCGGTGGTGGCAACGTCGCCCCGTGCGGCGGCGCTCTGGGAGGTGCTGGACCTGGTGCGCGGGGCGTTGTCCGCGGAGCCCGTCACGATGATCCACAACGACCTGCACCCGGGAAACACCTTGTGGCAGGACGGAAGGCTGACGGGGTTGGTCGACTGGGGCGCAGCCGGCGGGGGACAGGCGTCGTTCGACGTCGCCTACTGCGCCGCAGATCTCGAACTGTCCCTGGGGATCGGGGCCGGGGCGGGTCTGCTGGCGGCATGGCGCGACGCCACCGGGTCCCCGCTGCACCCGGGATGGCACGCGGTGGCGACGTGGGCGCTGCTTGCAGACGCCGATCACCTGGCGCCGTCCTACACCGAACTTGGCATGCCGTGCACGACCGCTCAGGTGCAGGGGCGCCTCGACGACTTGCTGCGCACGGCGCGCCGCCTGGTCGGGCTGCCGGACGTCGCCACTCCCTGATCGGCGAAGGCGGGGTGGTCGGTGTGGGCTCGCACGGCTGCGACCCGCCACCGGGGCTGTGGTTCACTCGACCGAACATCGAGTCGAATCGCCAGGGGGCGCCCAGACCATGGCCGAGACCACCAGCCGTCGTGTGCTGGTCACCGGCTTCGCGAGCCAGCTCGCGGGCATGGTTGCGCGCGAACTCGAGAGGGACGAGACGATCGAGGAGATCGTCGGCGTCGATGTGGACGAACCCCACCACGACCTGCTGCGCAGCCAGTTCGTCCGGCTCGACCTGCGGACCTCGGCCCTGCCGCGGATCCTCGAAGCCACCGGCATCGACACGATCGTCCACCTCGACACGATCAGCACGCCGGGACGGGCTGGCGGCCGTGCCCAGATGAAGGAACACAACGTCATCGGGGCGATGCAGCTGTTCGCCGCTGCACAGAACGCCCCCGACGTCACCAAGGTGGTCCTGAAGTCCACCACCGCGGTCTACGGCTCCGACCATGACGACCCGGCCCTCTTCCGAGAGGACGACCTCCCGCGGGACGCACCCGACCACGGCTTCGCCAAGGACGCCTCCGAGGTCGAGGGCTATGCCCGCGCCTTCGCTCGCCGCCGCCCCGACGTCGACCTGACCGTCCTGCGGTTCTCGAACTTCCTCGGCGGGAAGATGGACTCCACCATCGGGTCCTTCTTCAGCCTGCCGATCGTCCCGATGATCCTGGGCTACGACCCACGCCTGCAGTTCATCCACGAGGACGACGCCGTCGCGGTCCTCGCCCAGGCCATCGCCGAGGACCACCCCGGCGCGTTCAACGTCGCCGGTGACGGGGTCGTCTACCTGTCGCAGTGCATCCGGCTCGCCGGTCGCGTTCCGGTCCACGTCCCGCGCCCTGCTGCCTCGTCGATCGGGGCGCTGGTGCGACGCACCAAGCTCGTCGACTTCTCCGCGGAGCAGCTCCGGTTCCTGCAGTTCGGCCGTGCCGCGGACACCGTTGCCCTGCGCGACGACTTCGGCTTCGTCCCTCGTTACACGTCCCGCCAGGCCTTCGAGGACTTCATCTCGCGACGCCGCATCAGCGGGATGATCGATCGCGACGAAGTCGTGCGCTGGGAACGTGAGCTGTACGACTTCATCAGTCGCAAGGGCCAGGAACGCTTCGTCGCCGCGCGACGGGGGATGTGATGGCAGCCCCGGGACCCGACCGCACCGCCGACGTCATCCACCTCGACGGACGTCGTGACGACCGTCAGCGCTGCGGCAACACCATCGACGGTCGCCCGTGCCGCAACTGGGCCGTCGCCGACGGACTCTGCCGTGTCTGCCTGCCGCCCGAGGACCGCCCCACGCGCCCCGAGCCCACGTTCGAGGACAGCGGCCGCCCCTCCGGAGGCATCGACCTGCTCGAAGGGCTGCGTGACGCCCTCGGCGAGGAAGCGCTCGCCGTCATCCGTGACGTCGCCGGCTTCGTCCGTCGCCGCCTGACGGGCGACTACGAGGTCGACGCCTTCGGGTTCGACCCCGACCTCACCGAGAACGTCCTGCTGCCACTGCTGCGGCCGATCCACCGGCGCTACTGGCGCGTGGCATCCATCGGGGCCGGCAACATCCCCAGCACCGGCGGCGGACTCCTCGTGGCCAACCACGCCGGGACCCTGCCCGCCGACGCGATCATGACCCGACTCGACGTGTTCGAGCAGTCCGGCCGCCACACCCGTGAACTCGGCGCCGACCTCGTCTTCAAGACGCCCTTCATCGGCCACCTCGGCCGCAAGACCGGCGTCACCCTCGCGGCCTCCGGCGACGCCGACCGTCTCCTCGACACCGGCAACCTCGTCTCCGTCTGGCCCGAAGGCTTCAAGGGCATCGGCAAGCCCTACAAGAACCGCTACCAACTGCAGCGATTCGGACGGGGCGGCTTCGTCGCCACCGCCCTGCGCAACCAGGTGCCGATCATCCCGACGGCCATCATCGGCAGCGAAGAGATCTACCCCCTGCTGTTCAACGTGCCGCTGCTTGGCAAGGCCCTCGGCCTGCCGTACTTCCCGATCACCGCCCAGATGCTCGCGTTGCCCATCCTCGGCCCGCTGGCCCTGCTGCCGCTGCCGTCGAAGTGGTCCATCGAGTACGGCGCACCCATCGACACCACCGCCTACGGCCCCGACGCCGCCGACGACCCCATGACCGTGTTCGAACTCACCGACCAGGTGCGCTCCACGATCCAGGACATGCTCTACAAGGGCCTCATGGGTCGGCGCTCCGTCTTCTGGTGAGTCCGTACGAGGGGTTTGTGGGGGGTCCGGCCGGGAGGCCAGGCAACCCCTTCGGGAGCCCTTGGTCTTCGGCTTCGCCTCAGATCCGCTTTTAGGCTCCCTGCGGGGTCACCTCGCCTCCCGGCCTCGCCGTTCCCCCACCTCGTCTGCGCGGCGCTCACAGGGGCTCTCCGCTTGTGCTGCCGAGGGCTTGGGACGGGGCCGCGCGTGGCACGTCGCCGACGCTTTGTGGGGTGGGGTCCGGCCGGTCAGCTCGTCACTGATCCTTGAGCTTGCGAATCTCGTCGACGAGTCGTTCGGTATCCGGGCGGCCTCGGAGTTTGCGAATCTCGTCGACGAATCGTCCGGTCTGCTGTGAGAGATTCATGTGTGTGTCTTCTTCATTGCTCGAAGGGGCTGGGTACTGGAAGACGTCGTCGAGCGGGACGTCGAGCGCTTGGGCGATTCGGAAGGCCATTTCGAGGGACGGGGAGTACCGGCCCTTCTCGATGGCGATGACGGTTTGGCGCGTCACGCCGATGCGGCTTGCCAGTTCCGCCTGCGTCATCTCGCCCTGGGCGAACCTGAGTGCCCGAATCGAATTGGTGACGTTGGTCGGCTTGACCACGTGTTGAACCTCTTCGTCGAAGATTTCGGTGACGGAAGCAAACGTATGGCAACCCAGACACCATGTAAGAGATTCTTTACCAACCGCCCCCGGTTCCGCGCCCCTCGGCCTCCCCCAAGAACCGCCCCCGGGACGTCCTGAGCGCGAGGTTCCCCGGGAGGCCCGCAGGGGTGGCCGTCGTGGAGGGAGCCTAAAAGCGGATCTGAGGCGAAGCCGAAGACCAAGGGCTCCCGACAGGATGGTCACCCCGGAGAAGGCCGGACCAACGAACGCAAACGGCGAAGGCCGCCCCGAGGGGCGGCCTTCGCTTCCTGCTTTGGCTGGATCAGAACTTGCGACGGAGGATGGACGCGCCACCCATGCCGAGCATCCCGAGGGCCATCGCTGCTGCGCCACCGCCGGTGCGGGGCAGCTTCGGGGACTCCGGGGTCGGAGCGGCTGCCGGAGCGGCCATGGCCGTTGCGGTGGCCGGGAGGAGGTCGAGCTGCATGCGCAGGACCTGGTCAGCGGAGCCGAGGCCGAGGGCCGAGACGACGGAGGCGAGCTCCGGGACGGCCGTGGTGGCGTGGAGCGGGGCGAGCGAGAGGCTGAAGGCGGATGCGGTGGCGGTTGCCATCGAGCCGTCGGGAGCAGCTTCACCGGTCAGGGAGCCCTGCGTGATGGACAGGCCGGTCAGGTCGAGCAGGTCGCCGATGAGGCCGTCGAGCTCGGCAACGAGGCCGGTCGGGTCGGGGATGATGCCGGCGAGCGACGGGTCGTTGAGGTCGAGCTCAATGCCCTGGATGGTGAGCACGCCACCGTTCAGGTTGAGGATCTCGTTGCCGGCGACGTTGAGGACGAGTGCCTCGGTGTTGCCGCCCCAGTTGGCGGTGCCGGGCATGCCAGCGGTCTCTGCCCAAGCGGTGAAGGTCCACGCGGGGATCTCGACGAGGCCGCCGAGGATGGAGGCGCCGAGGATGCCGGAGGTGGCCTGCGAGCGGACCATGTCACCGACGGGGGCGACGGAGGTCTCGGACCAGAGCTTGCGGATCTCGAGGAGGTCGGCTTCGAGGACGTTCGGCAGGACGTTGAGGTCCGCGAGGTTGACGTCCGGGATGTCGAGGGTCAGGCCCGCGGCGTCCTCGAGCGTCTGCTCGATCTCGTTGACGATGGCGTTGACCTCGCCGACGATGCCGCCGGTGAGACCGTCGACCTCGGTGACGACCTGGCCGACGAGGGCGTTGACGTCACCGACGACGTTGCCGACGGCGGGGGCCTGCTTGAGGACCTGCGTGACGGGCGTGTTGAGGGCGAGGTGGGCGAGGGTCGACTGCGACGTGACGGCGCGGGTGGCGCGGTCGATCGAGTAGGAGGTCGTTCCGGCGCCGATGCTCAGGAAGCCGAAGTCCTGCGAGAGGATGGCGGACTCGTGGGTGTCACCGTCGGCGGTGGACTGCGCCTGGCCCTCGTTGAGGAGGCCCGTGAGCAGGTTCGTGGACGCGAAGAGCTCGTTCGTGGTGGACGAGGAGACCTCGGTGAGCGAGACGCCCAGGTCGATCAGCGACGACGCGCCGCCGGCCGTCGGCAGGAGGCCGAGCAGTTCCGTGGGGGCGTTGAGCGTGAGCTGCAGCGCCTGCGCCTTGGCGGCACCGGAGAACTGGGCGGGGCCCAGGTTCGCGGCGGTGGCGCCCGGTGCGGCGATGGCGATGGCGGTGACGGTGGCGGTGGCGGTTGCCAGTGCCCGGCCGAATGTGTGACGAGTCATGTTCCCGGTCCTCCCAGTGGTGAAGCTGCTAGCCGCGGCGCCGGGTAAGAGTCGCTCTGGCTTGATGTTTGTGTTGCTTTCCGCATCCGCTCCCGCTTCCCCTGTCGGGCCGGCGGACTAGTGCGTCTGGCGTGTCGTTCAACGTCTGGCGTTGACCGAGGTGACGGCACGGATGGGAAAGACCTTGAGCTGTGCGGTTTTGGCCCCCCTCTGCGCGCTTGGCGTGCAGAAACCACAGGCAATACACCCAGACTAGTCAGAACGGGCCATTGGGTTGCATGAACACGGGCAGGGGTGGGTCGAAAACCTGAACGAGCGGCCGGTGGCCGCTCGTTCAGGTGGGTGGGTGTGCAGTGCGTTCACTCTGCGTGATGCGGCTGCGTCAGGGGAGGATCTCGTCGATCGTCTTGCTGGTGTCGGAGACGCCCTGGTTGACCTGTCGGCGCACATCGTTGACCGGGGTGCGCACAGGTGCGGGGATCTGCTCGACGGGGTCGACCGGCAGTTGGTCGAGGAGGTCGTCGATGACGGCCTCGAGCTCGTCCGCGATCGGATCAATCGGGGCAGGCAGCGTCGGGAGGGTCTCGGGGTCCTGGTCGACCGGCTCCGGAGCCTGCGGCTCCTGCGGTGCGACCGGTGCCTGGGGCTCAGGTGACGAGGGAGCCGGGTCCACCGAGGGCGACGGGGCGGGCTGACGTGCAGCTGGTGTGCAGTCGCACGAGTTGGAGGCGACGGCCGGGCCTTCGCCCGGACGGGCGATGAAGGAGTCGCGGCTGGTCGCCAGGGTGACGTCCGGCTCGCAGTCGCAGCCGGCGGTGCCGAGGGCGACGTCCACCTGGATCTCCACGCGGCGCAGGATCTCGACGGAGTCGTCGAGTCGTCCAGCGACCTCGGCCGGCACGAGCTGGCGGAGGGCAGAGAGGCGGGAACCGGCATCGCCGGTGAAGAGGGTGAGTTCGTCGATCAGCGCAAGGTCCGCGGAGTCCGCGAAGGCGGACAGCAGATCGTTGGCGGCGTCGAGGACCTCGTCGTCGAGGCGGTCGAGCGTGTCCGCGATCAGGTCGGCGGTCAGGCGGCTGACGCCGGCCTCCAACTCGCTGAGGCGTTCCTCGGCGAACTGCAGGTGCAGGCGGCCGCGTTCGACGGTGCCGGACGTGAACGCGAGACGAAGGTCTTCGGTGGCGTCCTTGACCGGGTAGAGCAGGTCGCCCGGGAGGGACTGCTGGGCCACACCGAACACGCCGCCACTGGCGACGAGGGTGGCGCCGACGACCGTGGCGGCCACGGCACGGCCGGACTGGACGAGCTCCGGGCCACGCTGCTCGACGAAGCGGCGCACCTTCTCGGTGACGCCGATCTCCGCGGGGACGGGTGCGGCGGTGGGCAGCGGGGCGGTCAGCAACTGCGTGCGGAGCGCCTCGCGGAACGCGGGGTTCGGCGTCGCGAGGGAAGCGGAGTCCGACACGGCGCGAGCCAGGTCGGCGAGGCCGGCGAACTGGGCGTCAACCCCGTCCGCGTCCACGCCGCCGGCAAGCAGCTGTTCGAGCTGCTCGGCCTTCTGGCGGGTGCCTGCCACGGTGGACTCCTGGTTGTTCTCGGGGGACTCAACGATCGGCGTCGAGTCCGGTTACGGGTTTCGGGTGCGGGACGTCGTGTTCCTGTCGGGCAGGTGGCCCGATGGGGACGTGTCGGCAGGTCCGAATGGGCTGCGTCGGGTCGGTTTTCGGCGTCCCGGCCGGGGTCGGTCGGGACGAATACTGGTGCTCAGGTGGGTGTCAGCATGCTCAGGGCCGCGATCAGGGTCGCCATGCCTGCGGCGGCCAGTTCGGCCAGTCCGGGCTCGTCCTTGACCAACTGCGACAGGGCCCGCAGTGCGCGGTACTGCAGTGCCTTGGTTGCGCCCACGGTGCGTTCCATCACGGCTGCGGTCTCGGCGACGTTCATCCCGTGGATGAAGCGCAGCTCGATGACCTCGCGGTGCTCGCCCTTGAGCTGTTCGAGGGCGCGGCCCAGCGAGCGGGCCATGTCACGGGCCTCGGTGATCTCCTCGGGGCGATCGGCACGCGAGTTGCTGTGGCGTTCGGCGTCGATCTCCGTGGAGCGTTCGAGGCGGAAGCGCGAGGACTTGAAGTGGTCGTGCACGCGGTTGCGGGCGATCGTCATGATCCAGGCGCCGAGGTCCACGCCCTGCCACTCGAAGGTGGACAGGCGCTTGTACGCGCGCAGGAAGACGTCGCCGGTCAGGTCCTCGGCGGTCTGGCGGTGGCCGACCCGGCGCTGGATGTAGGCGTAGGTCTGGTCGACGTAGCGGTCGTAGAGCGCCGCAAAGGCCGTGTTGTCGCCGGTCTGGGCGCGACTGACGAGGTCGACGACCGCGGGGTCGATCTCTTCCTGCACGTCGACGGCGACCATCAGCGAGCCGCCGAGCCGAGTTGGATGACCGCAGCAGCGAGGATCAGCAGGAAAAGGGCGGCAAGGGCGAACGACGTCCCGTTGCGCATTGCCTGCCTCCCATGGATTGCATCCTGAAGGGTAGGTCGGCGAGGGGGCCCGGAACAGGGGTCACGTGCGCCGGGCGCGGCAGATGAGGGACCGATCGGCCGATGTCGGGTGGTGGACGCCTGGTCACGATGGGCCGGGTCCGGGATTCGGCCTCGCGGCTCAGTAGCCGGGGGCCGCCGTGGGCTGGTGGGCGTCCTCGCCGACGCCGCCGGTGGGCTTCTCGACGCGGTCGGGACGGCCGAGGACCTCCTCGGACGAGGCCCCATCCATCAATGCGAGGCACTTCTCGCGCTCCTGGCGCAGATAGCCGACCAGGGCGGCACGGTCGTCGAGGTAGCGGCGGCAGTCCAACTCCATCGTGATGGAGGTGCGCATCTTGGTGTCCTTCGCGACGCGGCGAAGGAAGGAGGCCAGGGGCAGGATCCCGTGGCCCAGCGGCGCGTGCGAGTCGCGACCGAGGCCGCGGTTGTCGGAGACGTGCAGGTGCGCGGTGTTGTGCCGCAGCAGGTCCCAG